>LJTR01000338.1 GCA_001303465.1 Phycisphaerae bacterium SG8_4 | reverse complement strand
CGCCTTCACGCCGAAACCATCCCCGAACGGAAATATCGGCGAAAGGATTGTCGGTGCTGGGATTGGCAATTCTCAGGGTGACTTCGACGAAATCATACGTATCGACCGTGCCGGCAGATTGGTTAAACTCAATATTCGCCGCAAGACAGGAGGCCGAAGAAGGGTCCATTGAACCAGCAGCACAGACGATCAAGAGCACCACGATCCGAAGAGTAAGACTGGGGCAGATACGTGTCGATCCTGTCTTCATTGCGCCATCCTTCCCGCAAAATCCTATAGGCTTCTGCACCTGCCCACGCAGAGGCAGTGATCTGCTCGCTGCTGTAGCACAGCAGTTCCCTTATCTTTCGCCGTCGAATTCCCACGCTCCGAGATCGACAAGTTCATCACGAGGCTGTCGACGGATATCCTCAGTCACATCCGGCAGAGACGTGCCCTTGTCAATGGCCTCGTCAGCTGCCCGGGTAAGCGCCAGATTGCCCGAGGCCGGGTCCACAAAGTAGCCCTCCAGCCGGCCTGTGAGGTTATGGCGAAGCTGTGCTTGCCCTCCGTCGAACCGGACCCGGCCGTGGACGAGATTGTTGACGATGTCCGCATCAGAGGTCCCGGTGCCGACGCGGATGCCGCGGCTCCAATTTAGCTCGGGCCGCCAGATGGAATTGTTATAGACCTTGATATTTTCGGCATACCACAACTCGATTCCACAGTCCGGCCCGCCGGCAATAAAGTTGTTGCGGATGACGCCGCTGTCAACGTAAACGAGCCGCTCTCCCGAGACATTGGCCGTGGACTTGCCGGGATTTCCGAAGGCCACACCCCGGTCGCAGTTGACAATGAGATTGCGTTCTACCACAACCCGCCTGGACCGGACCCAGATGAAGATAGCGGCACGGCCGCCGCCATTGCGGCCTTTGATATTGCGGAAGACGTTGTCGCTGAAGGTCCAGTCCTCCAGGGCCATCATGTCAATGGCAGAAATATAGTCACCCCCGAACAGCCAGTCGGCAGGCGGGATCCTGGTGTTCTCGAAGTGGCAGTAACGCACCGAGCCTTTCACCGCGCGAACCGACGGGTCTCTTCCTGCCGAGCCTTTGATGGCACGCACACCGATGTTCTTGAAGCGGCAGTTGTAGATGTGAATATTCTTGGGCGCGTTTTCCGCCTCAACCTTGATCCCGTAGGAACGGCAGTCCGTAAAGGTCAGGTCGGCGATCGTCACGCCATTGCAGTCGGCTATATGGATGATATCGTCACCCCTGGCCTTGCTGTCCCAGCCCTTGCCGCTGAGAATAACTTTGGCTGGATCACCCGCTGCGCCGCGCATGGTGACATCCCTCTTGCCTGCCAGGCGTATGACCCGGGGAAGTCTGTAGTGACCGTCGGCCAACAAGATCGTGCCTCCAGGCCTGACACGCTCAACAGCGGCGAACAGTTCGCTTACGGTCGCAGCAGAGATTATCTCTTGCGAGGGCGGAGCAAGAGGTTCCGCTCTTGGGAACCACGACGGTATCGCCTGGACACCGAGCGCCTGTCCGGCCATCATGAAACCGCCTGCACAGAGAATATGGCACGTCCATAGTAGCCGTTTGTAGCGTTTGATCGCTGTTCGCATTATCTGCTCCTCATTGTCGGCTGCATCGTTAGCAATGATATGCCCGATGCAGCTAGTCCGCAAGACTTAGAAACAAATGTGCTGTCGAAAGAATTCCAAGGGCGGCGTGTGGATGCACGCAGGGTTCTTCGTCAAGCCGAAGAATCTCTCAGAAGTACAAATCTTGAATTCCAGGACAGTCTTGGTACTATGCTACAGATTGGACTCAGCGGCGTCGTTGAGCGGGTCACCCGGGAAGTCTCAGAGAACAGGTTTGGATAGGATTAACGATTATGCAGGGAAATCTAGACGCGGTTGATGTCTGTATCCTTCTTCTTTATGGCGCTGTGCTGGTCGCAATGGGTCTCTACTACAAGCGCAAGTGCCGCACGTCGGAACAATTCATGGTCGCCGACCGTTCGATTCCCGCCTGGGCCGCCGGCCTGGCGGTCATGAGCGCCTATACCAGCAGCATTTCATATATTGCCACACCGGGCAAGGCGTTCGACTCCAACTGGCATCCTATCATCTTCTCACTTTGTATCCTACCGGTCGTATGGCTGGTCTGCAGATACGCCGTGCCATATTATCGAAGAACGCGGGTGATCTCGGTCTACTCGTTTCTGGAAGACAGACTTGGTTCCTGGGGGCGAGTGTATGCAGCACTGGCGTTTGTGCTGTATATGATCGGGCGCGTGGCGGTAATCCTTTACTTAGCCAGCCTGCTGCTGAGCACGTTCGTTCCATTGAACATCGCCGCTGTGATCATGGTCATCGGCCTTATTACTATTATCTATACGCTGCTCGGTGGAATGGAAGCCGTGATCTGGACAGACGTAATGCAATCGATCGTTATGATTGCAGGTATTGCCTTTTGCGCGGTGAGTTTGTCCGTAGATGTCTTTAGCAAGCCGGATTACTTGATCCAAGCGGCCTTCGACGAGAACAAATTCAGCTTCGGCAGTTGGGATCTGTCACTGTCTTCACGGACAATATGGGTGATGATCATCTACGGAATCACAGAGAATCTTCGCAACCTGCTGGCCGACCAGAACTATGTACAGAAGTACTGCTCGGTTCCGACCGAGAGAGAAGCGAAACGGTCGGTCTGGATTGCAATGCTGATATATATTCCTCTTACGGCAGTCTTTCTCTATATCGGAACGGCCCTTTTTGCCTTTTACTCTGAGGGTGGACACGAGCTTGGAGCCGGGATTACAAAGGGCGATCAGGTGTTCCCATATTTTATAGCAACACAGCTGCCGGCAGGTCTCAAGGGTCTGATTATTGCCGCTATCATAGCGGCCGCGATGAGCACGGTGGATTCGGCGCTGAATTGCTCGGCGACTGTTCTGCTGCTGGACCTCTATAAGCGCTACCTCCGTCCAAATATTGAAGAGCGAGCCAGCATGGCGTTCCTGCGACTTACAACGGTCGTGTGGGGCATACTCGGGACCGGCGCGGCGCTGCTGATGATTCGAGCAAAGAGTACTCTGGATATCTGGTGGCAGATATCGGGAATCTTTGGCGGCGCGTTTCTGGGCTTGTTTCTCTTGTCCTTCCTGCGAGTCCGCCTTCGACTGTGGCAGGGCGTTGTATCGATCGGAGTTAGCCTCATTGTCATCAGCTGGGGAACTTTTGCCCGCGATCTGCCCGATTCATGGCAGTGGGCGCAGTGTAACCTTGAAGAGATTATCGTAGGTGCCGTGGGGACAGCGGCTCTGATGGCAGTTGCCTGCCTTTTCGCATTGATAAACCGCAAGTGAAATATAGCGCTCATGATTGAAAAATCCAGTATCAATCGGGATCGTATTATCGGGGTCATTCCGGCTAGATATGGTTCGTCAAGATTCGAAGGCAAGGTGCTGGCAGATATTGCCGGCAAACCGATGATTCAATGGGTGTACGAACGCGCAGAGAAATCGAAGACCCTGGACGAACTCTTTGTAGCCGTCGACGATCCGCGTGTTCAATCCCGAGTCGAGGGATTTGGGGGCAAAGCTGTTCTGACGGGGGCACACCACAAATCGGGAACGGATAGAATTGCAGAAGTTGTTGAGAAGATGCCGGCGGACATCATCGTCAACATACAGGGAGATCAGCCGCTGATCGATCCCAACATGATCGACGAAGCGGTTCAGCCTATGATCGACAATGACAAGATTCAAATGTCGACTTTGAAGAGGGAGATAGAAGAAGACGAGTTTGATGACCCTGGAGTCGTAAAAGTAGTGGTCGACGATCAGGATTTCGCACTCTATTTTTCAAGATCGCTCATTCCCCATCCGCGTTACGATGAAGATCTGCGCGTGTACGAACATGTTGGATTGTATGTCTATCGCAAGGATTTTCTGCTGAAAATATCCAAAATGCCACAGGGATATTTGGAGAAGATTGAATCGTTGGAGCAGCTTCGCGTCCTGGAAAGGGGTTATAAAATCCTGGTCGTCGAAACGAAAGTCGATAGAGCGGCCGGCGTAAGCGTGGACACACCTGAGGATATCAAGAAGGTGGAAAGACTGATTGCTGAAATGAAAGGCATGGACAATGGCTACAAATAGAGAACCGATCGAACTTCTCTGCCAGGGCCTTCCAACCGATACCAGAGAGATGCTTGATCGTGCAGTTTCGAGTATTGTATCGGCAAAGAAGAAAGGCGGCAAGATTGTCGTCGTTACTGGAAGCGGCCCCAATCTCCACGAGGGGGTAACAACACTCATTGGAGAGCTTATCCACAAAGGAATCGTTGACGGTGTCACTACCAGTTCGGCAGTAATTGCCCATGAAATGGCAGGTGCGCTGGAGCAAGTGAAGCGAGTGGACGGCACACAACTCGGATTCTCACAGGAAGCACTTCCCAGGGATAATGTTTTCGAAGTGACCATGATGTCGCCCGATAGTCTTGAACAACTCAAGAAGGAGATGCTGATTGATACAGCCCTGCTCGAAAAAGCCCTTGCGCTCGAAGGGAATGTCATAATCAAAGCAGCCGGTAACATGGCCTATCCGCTGGGATTGCGCACAGAGAGTCTGGCCAAGGAGATACTGTTTATCGCAAGAAGTAAAGGAGTATCTTTCGAGGCCGCGGCTGGCGCAGGTGCGGACAGTCGTACAATGCTCGGAGCGGCATATGCCAGGGGCATCCCGATCCTGGTTACCATACCGCAGTTAGTCGGCGGCGGAATGGTGGGACTGGCCATAGCAGATTCCATATCCGTCACCGAAAGAGCAACAAAAGTGGCCGAGATGATACAGTCTGCTGACGTCATTATTGAGTCCGCCGTGGCCTTGACCCAGGAAATCCACGATGGACCTTTCGAAACCCACACCGGACACGGTATATGGTCCCATTGGGAGGGTTACGCCACTTACAGTTTGGAAGACAAGGTATTGATACGCATCGACCTTGATCCAAGCCTAAAGAAGGCATGGGAATTCGAGAAACAATCGAGCAAGGTTCAAACCGCGATAGATGAAGGACTGCCGAAGACCAAGCTCATGTCGATTCCTTTTCGGATGGAAATGTCAGGCTTTGCCCGGCTGGAGAAAAGCATCCCGGTGGTGGCTGATATAGGTGTTGCCTGGCCCATTATCGCGCTTCGTCTGGAACAGGAATTGGGAGTATCCCTTGATTTTATCTCCTACCCGCAACAGAGTCCGGAAGGCCAAGAAATGCGAAAGTGGATTGTTGAGGATGTTCACCCAATCGAGAAGAAGAGACTACATCAATAGAATTGAATGGAGAATCCTGTTGTGAGAAGAAGGCGTCTGTTTTGCCTGGCCGTAATCCCTTTCTTGCTGCAAATATCGGGATGTGGCATTGACAATGCGGAAAAACACAGAGGGACTTCAAGGGACATGCCGAATCCGCCCGGTATCGTGCTGAGCGAATTCGTATTTGAAAAGGCTCCCTTTGCTCAATGTCATGCATCGACCATTGCCGAGACGGAACACGGCCTGGTGGCGGCATGGTTTGGCGGAACCCGAGAAAGCGAACCGGATGTGAGTATCTGGATGTCCAGTCGCGGCCGCAATGGATGGTCGCCCGTGGAAAAGGTAGCCGATGGTTCGGAGCTCTCGGGCAGACAGGTGGCCTGCTGGAATCCGGTCCTGTTTCAACCTAAATCCGGGCCGCTCATGCTGTTCTACAAGGTTGGCGATGACGAACCCGAATGGTGGGGCGAATACAAGACATCGGTCGATGGTGGGAAGACATGGTCGAAACCAATCCGACTGCCCA
>LJTR01000337.1 GCA_001303465.1 Phycisphaerae bacterium SG8_4 | reverse complement strand
ATGGCAGTACTTTTTCTGTTACGTCGAGAGTCATCATATGCCGGATACCGGCCGGGTATCCAACTTCGTGAAATATCTCCACCCATGAGCCGTCGCGAAACACATGGATACTGGGAGCCCGGCTGCGCAGGGATGCCTGATTTGCGGCGAAGTTTGTCGAAGAGTAGGCATACTCAACCGATCCATAAAGGAACAGCACCAGTCGCGATCTGGGAGGTATCTCTTTCAGGCGATCGCCGAAATCGAGTTCTACGAAATGGTCTTTGGCGAATCCTGTGAACCGCTCGTCCAGTTCGGTTGCGCCGGCGTAGCTTCTGTCGATAAGGCGTATATTCTTCGTTACGTCGACGCCGCGATGGTCAACGGCGCCGACCGGCTCGATTGTATCTTTGAAACAGAAAAGCTCAAAAGGTGGGGCCGGAACACTGATTGCCATCATTTCGTGGGGATAGACCTCCGTCCCCAGCGGATGGTCAACTGCGATCAAGCTGGCCTGGTCAAAATAGACGACTTCTTCAGTAGGCTCCAGCACTTGAAGAATATACTGGCCGTCACGAGGCTTGAGACTAGGGACAACCAGATACTCCGTCGGATCCGGCTTGCCGTACGTTCCGGGCCCAACTAGGTAGCCAATTCCTCCGACGCCCCCGAAATCGGATATGAACTCAAAATGCGAACCGTCCCAGGCAAACAGGTGCGGGCAGGAAGAAACCTTGCGCTGCAACTCGGCAATCGTCATCACCTGACCACCAGCCAATTCCAGCTCTGCTTGAAGAACGGCGTCCGGCCAGGTTATTCGCAACCAGTCCACCTTGGGAGATTCTCCTAATCCGGCATGAATCCGGTGCGGAGGCATGGACACCTGTCCTGAGGCCGCTCCCACCACAAATTGCTGGAAGATCGCACCTGTTTTTATCTCCACGCGCGCGCCGATGGCTGAATTGTTGGAGCGAGTCTTCTTGTCCTGTCCCCGAGTTCCACGAAGATCGATCTCAATCCAGTTGCCGCCGGGTGTGATGTTTTCCACAAGACAGGGTTCAGAGTCCATTGGGGCAAGGAGTATGTCAAGGCTGCCATTTCCGGTGAAGTCCGCCACCACACAACTGGCGTTGCCCTTGCTCTCCACGGCCGAAAGAAGGTTTCCGGGATCCATTTCAAAGGCGTCTATGAAACGGTCCTGCGGCCAATCGTTAATAAGAAGTGCAGGGCCTCGACTGCCGTCATGCCTGTGAGCATCGGCGATCACAATATCCAGGTCCCCGTCATTGTCCATATCGGCAAACTGTCCGCTGGAGCCACCGAGCCGGCCGAAGCGATCAGAAAAGCCTTCGTGGCGGGCAAAGCGAAATCCGGTCTGATTAACAAGAAGCTGTAGCCCTTCACTGCTAAAGACGAGCAGATCGCTGTCTCCGTCTTTGTCGGGATCACCCGAAGTTGCACTGAGGACGCCTTCGGCCAGAAGGTTGGTCTTGTCTGCACTGAGTGTTCGATAGGTCCATGCCCGGTCGTTCACCCAGGCAATGGCTTCTTCATCATCAGCAGAGAAGACGACGAAGTCCGTGTCTCGATCATTGTCAAAATCATCATACGCTACAGCAGCAACAGCAGTTTCTTCGAGGGCCAGGCCAAGCTTCTCGGCAATGTCGACAAACGTGCCGTCCCTGTTGTTATTATAGACACTACTATTGCCGGGCTTGAGTGTCTTACCTGCTGGAATTTTTCCGCTCTCAAGACGAAATGCCAGAAGATCCAGGTCACCGTCGCTGTCAACGTCAAGGACCCTCGCACAGTGGGTCACGGACTGGCCGCTATCGGCAGCGACGGCATGATTGGTCGTGAAACGGCCCTTGCCATCGTTTTCAAAATACATCTCTGTTCCTGCTCGGCCAAGCCACAGATCGAGGTCTCCGTCATTGTCCACATCTCCGAAACAGGGGGAGATTCCTTGCCGGGCCAAAGCAGGATCGTGAGAGAATTGTCCAGTGCCGTCGTTACGCCACAGCCAGACACCGCCATCTATGCCAAACGCGGTAATGCAGAGATCGAGGTCACCATCTCCGTCTATGTCACCGGTGGCAATCCCCGGAAGCTCGACTACTGCTCCGGAAGATTCCCAGCTGGAAGTTCTCTGGCCAAAACGCTTCAACTCAGGAGAAAACATAACACGTCTGTGAGCGAGCGTGCCCAAAGGGCGCAGAGGTAGATCTTCGGCATCAAGCGCCATATAGTACTTGCCCACGGTTCCATACGCCTTGAGAACTGTGAAGGATCCGCCTGTCAATTCTACATCTTTGAGCTCTTTGAAACGGTCAAAAAGAGACATTGCTTCATCGCGTTTTCCAATGCGCCGGTACTGAATCGCAAGCCGGTACACCGCAGAGATAAATCCCGGATCGATTGCAACGACCTTTTCGAGCTGCTTGACGCCGTCGTCTGCAAGGCCGAGTGTAATAAGCGTCTCGGCATACTTGTACAACACATGGGGATCTTCGGGATCACCTCGATGCACGCTCTTGAAATATTCGGCGGCCTCCTTGTTTTCTCCAATGTACTCGTGGTATAGTCCGAGGCAGAAACGGGCACTTAGATGGTTCGGATCGGACTGCAATACGGTTTCGAACGCCTCTCTAGCCAATTCGAGATAACTCTTGGCCCCTGGCTTAACCTGCAGATTGAAATAGGCAAGTCCCAGGTTAAAGCGTGCCGCGGTCCAATCACCCTGGGTATTCAGCACCGACTCGAACGCCCGTGCCGCCTCTTCATATTTATACTGTTCAAGAAGGGCAGCACCTCGATTAAATTGCGCAAGTGCTTCCACACGAGAGTCAGAGCCAGTTGTTTTGGTATCACCCGATGCGATAGTTCGCTGCGAATCTGGAGACTGATCCGGTTGGCTTCGGCAACTGACAAACACCAATCCAACGAGAAGAACGCATCCGATTCTCTGCAAAGCTTTGAGCGCATCTAATCTTTCCATGCCAGGGGCCCCCGGTTTCAGCAATCGACCATAAATTTATTCCGAATCTGAAGCATTCTCCGCCAAACCCGGCTCGCAGTCAAGAATTCATTGTCGCGAGACAAGCAAGCCTGCGCGCACCTTGACATTTCAAGACACAAGGCAAATGTATACCGATCTGCAATCTGGCGCGATGATCTCGATATGCAGAGCCGACGAGGCTATTGACTGCCGCCCCCGGACGATCCTTCTCCTTCCACCAACGTCACAAGTCGATCGGCCGCGATGTCTCGAAACACATCTGTCTTTCCCCCGATCCAGCGGACCTCGACTCGGTCGACACGATTATGCCTGCCGAGACCGAAGTAAAGCCGGCTTCCGTAATGGCTCTGGTAACCGCGACCGCTGTGTACCTCGTCGATGAGTGCCAACTCGCCGATAACGACCTTGGTCTGGGCACCTACTCCAAATCTGTTCGTCTTGGTTCCGCGCAGCTTGATCTGGAGCCAGTGGTTCTGCTTCGGGGAGTCGTTTCTCAATATCGTAGGTTCCCGGCGCGAGTTTAGAATCACGACATCTACATCGCCGTCGTTATCCAGATCGTCAAAGCCAGCCGCCCGACTTCGCAGTTTCACCTTCATGCCGTCGCCGCTGTTGTCCGATACATCGACGAACCTGCCGTCACCGGTGTTCATCAGGAGTATGTTTCGAACGGAGGTTGAGGCGGCATTGTTATAGAGTTCGACATTGTCCTGCAGGTGACCGCAGGCAATGAAGATATCGCGATCGGTGTCGTTGTCAAAATCGACCAGCCCTGCGCCCCAGGTGACATGAGGCAGCGTTCCGGCCCCGGCGCCGGTTATCATCGTCACGTCTTCGAACGTTCCGTCGCCAAGATTCTGATAAAGCGCAGTCAATTCCTCGGCGTAGGAGGTCTGGTAGAAATCCATCCGGCCGTCGTTGTCATAGTCGCCGCAGTCTACGCCCATGCTCCCCTGGTCATCCCCGTGGACGTCGTAGGCCAACCCTGCTATCAGGCCTCTTTCGGTGAACTTGCCCGTTCCATCGTTCTCGAACAGGAAGTTCCCATACACATCGTTCAACATGTGGACGTCCGTATCGCCGTCGTTATCATAGTCGGCGGCGATCCCTCCCATTCCCCATCCCTGGTGCTCGGCCACTCCGGATTCGACGCTCACGTCCGTGAATGTCCCATCGCCGTTGTTACGAAACAGGTCATTGGCCACCGGAGGAAAATCCATTGGGCCGGGATACATCGGGATTCCCTTCTCGGTCCTCGTTACGTTGTTCTCGTAAGTGAAATCCAGATAGTTCCCGACGAACAAGTCAAGGTCGCCGTCCTTGTCCATATCTAGAAAGAGTGCGGCTGCCCCCACCTTGTATCCATCGGCTACGCCCGCCTGCTCTGTCACGTCTGAAAAGGTCCCATCGCCGTTGTTCTGATATAGGACGTTTGGACCATAATTGTTCACATAGATGTCAAGGTCGCCGTCATTGTCATAGTCGCCCGCCGCAACGCCGAGTCCGAATCCGGTATCACCGACGCCGGCCCGATCCGTAACGTCGGTAAACTTCCAGTTACCTTGGTTGCGATAAAGCTCATTCTTCGGTGCCACGGTGGTCTTCGTTCCCTTCAGAGGCGCGCCATTTAGAAAATAGATGTCTACGTAGCCGTCGGCATCGTAGTCAAAAAGAGCTAAGCCGGAGCTGACCGATTCGACGATATACCGCCTTCCTCCGCTGCCGTCGTTATGGATGAAAGTAATTCCGGTTTCTTTGGTGACATCGCTAAGTACGATGGCCCCATGGGCGCACGTGCAGGCCAAGAGACATCCCAGCACGGCCACTATGGCACTGAGCCGTTTGATGTCCGGTGCAAAGACTCGACCGCCTGTAAGGATCATTCTGTAATACCCTTCAGGGTAGTAAGTTCTCGCGAAAAGAACCACAACCCGTTATTCTAAGGCCGCTACCTGTGGCACAAGTTACCCGCGCAAGAACGGAAATCTTCAATCAGGAGCACTATGTTTCCTCTGTAGAATCTGTTTGTACAGCAGCGGATATTGTGTGTTATCCGGGTCTAGCTCAATCGCACGTTTGACCGCCTTGAACGCACCGGGGATATCTCCATTTTCGTAACAGGCCCAGCCCACAACAAAGTAGTTGCCCGCGATCGCCTCCAACGCCAAGGCCTTCTCCGCGAGCTGACGGGCTAACGGTAGTTTCTTCCGTGTCTTCAAATACAGCCGGGCAAGCTCACGATACCCGGTCGAATCCTGCGGCCCCAGCGTGATCACCTTGCTGAAGGCCTTTTCTGCTTCACCGAATTGTCCCAGATGTGTCGATAGAATCCCGATCACAAGGTAACCGGGGCGAAATGTCGGCTGGATTTCAACGATCCTCTTCTGCATCGCAAGAGTCTTTGCCGGCTGTCTCTTTGCCTGAAACACCGATGACAACTCCATGAAACACACGACGTTTTGAGGATCGAGCCCTGCTGCATGTTTGAGCAGCTCCTCGGCTTTGTCCAGCTTTCCATGATCACGGTACATCCGTCCGGCATTGATGTAGGTTATGGCCGCACGCTTCTGCGTCTCAGAGAAGTCATCGTACTGGAGCTTACGGCCCTTGAGGTGCTTGCGTCCCTCGGCCTTCAGTTTCCTGAACGTTGCCGAATGTTCCTTTGCACTGTCACTTTGGCCGAGTTTGGCGAAGACCGTAGCGAGACCATAGTAGGCATTCGTATACCGCGGCTCAATCTTGATTGCCATCTCGTAGTTGTCACTGGCCTTTTCATAATCTTTCTGCTGCTGATATATCTGACCGAGCAGAAAATAGGCAAAGGCCGAATCGGGCGA
>LJTR01000336.1 GCA_001303465.1 Phycisphaerae bacterium SG8_4 | reverse complement strand
TGGCATGGCCAAAGCGCTGTGAAATCGTCAGAAGAATCGGCAGGGCGGAGGAAGAAATCGTGATGGTTGATCTGGACAAGATAGCCAGCGGCGAGCAGCCGGACTTTTTCATCAAGCCTAACGATTTGGTCAATGTCGGGACACATGCAACCGCCAGATGGCGTGCTGTTCTGCGAAATGCATTCAGGGCGACCTATGGCTTCGGTTTTGTTTATGATCGCAATTTTGCCAACAAGGATTTCTATGGACAAACATTCAATCCTGTAACGCCCTGGAAGTGGGACAAGGTATTCTAAAGAAGAATCGTCAGTCATGCTGGAGAATACTGTTTCATTTACTGCGCCGAGCCATGGCAGAGAATCACATCTTACAAAAGAGCACTGGCGCGAGCTTCCAATACATGCCTATGTGAAAATGTTCATCATAGGAGTGCTATTTGGCTTCCTTTTTCGCAGCGAAATTCACGACATCGTCAGCCGATGGGTTACCGACAGCAGCTGGTCGCACGGTTTTCTCATTCCGCTGTTCAGTGTGTATTTCATCGATCAGCACAAACAGGAGGTTTTGAACCTTCGGCCTAGGCCCAATTATCTCGGCCTGCTCTTGTTGATTTGCTGCATTGTCTTCTATCCCTTCAACATCGTTCATTTGCAGTATGGTTACCTGCGTCCGATGACTATGATTGGGACACTCGGTGCGATCGTGCTGTTTCTGGGCGGCTGGCGTCTGGTGAAATACACCTGGCTGCCGATCGCCTTTCTGGTCTTTGCCGTCCCTTTGCCTCAGAGATACTACAATAGCCTCACAGATCCGATGCGACGGTGGGCTGCGACAATTGCCAGCGGTCTGTTGAACCTCGTTCCCGATCTTGAAGCTTCAGCCAATGGCAAGATCATAGATGTATTTTACAAAGGTCAATCTCTTGAACCGGCCCTTGACGTCGCCGAGGCGTGCAGCGGGATGCGGCTTCTGCTGGCGTTTATGGCTTTGGGGGTAGCGATGGCTTATCTGCACGAGCGTAAGCTTTGGCAGCGGCTGGTGCTTGTGATCAGCACTGTGCCGATTGCAATACTGTGTAACGTTGTGAGGGTAACGGTCACGGGTTTCATCTACATCCTGATACATCCGAAATACGCACAGGGTATTTACCATGACATGCTCGGCATGGCGATGCTGCCGCTTGCCTTCGGTCTGTACGGGTTTCTTGCATTGTTCATGTCGAATCTGTTTATAGACGATGACTTGGATGCGGGCGCTGAGGATATCGTGGTTCGTAAACGTGATAGATGATGAAGCACGCTACTGGGAAAATACGAATCTATGCGCAGCCGGCCTTCTTGATCTGTGTGCTTGTACTGGCTGCGGGCGGGGCGGGCATGTCAATGACCATGAAGAGGCTGGGCGTGGTCCTGGAGAAGGAACCGCTGCCGCTGCGAAAGTCTCTCGATCTTCTGGACGAGGCAGACCTGGGGCCTTACAGAGTCGTGCCTCCGAAGCTCAAGATAGAGAACAAGGATGTACTCAAGGCGTTGGGCACTGATGACTACATTCAATGGGTCTTGGAAGACAGTGAAGAACCAGCCGGCAGTCCGGTCAAAAGATGTCTGCTGTTCATTACCTACTACAGGTTTGCCGACAGGGTACCACACGTGCCGGAAGAATGCTGGACCGGCGGCGGCTATCAGAAATTGCCATCGCAGCACATAACGCTCGAGATAGACGATAACGTCAGCTTTCAGGCGAAGATCCCTGCAAAGTACATTGTCTTTGGCCCCAAAAGGGCAAGTCATTGGCTGGACAGAGTGAGAATCCCGAATGTGTACTTCTTCAAGGTAAACGGACAATATGCCGGTAGCCGCGAACAGGCCCGGATCGCCCTGAACAAGAACCTTTTCGGCAGGTCTTCGTACTTCTGCAAGGTAGAGCTGGTTTTTAACAGGAGTGCGGCCGTACCGGGCAAGGAAGCTGTGATCAGGGCGAGCGAGAAGTTGTTAGCCGTGATTTTGCCCATTTTGGAACGGGAGCATTGGCCGAAATGGCAGAAGTAATGTTCAACCGGCTGGCGCATCCACAGGAGAAGATAGCATAGCATGTGAGGTTAAGTTATGGCTATAGGCAGGCTCAACAGGAAAGTCGCGTTCACAGGTTTCGCAGTCGTTGCATTTCTGCTGCTGGGTATCATCGCAGTTGTTCTGCACCTGAGTCAGGACCCGCAGGAATTCATCAGGGATGCCGAAGTTGCGATCAGTGCTGCCCGTGAGGCGACGGATGCACAGACAAAGGAGGAAAGCTACAAGAAGGCCGGGCGCAGCTTTCGCAATGCGTACGACAGGGCGAAGACCGATTCTCTCAGGGAAGAAATTCTTCTGAGGATGCTGGATATGTATGTCGAGACCAACGAGTGGAACTTTATCCTGGGATGCTGGGAGGGGTTGATCAAGGTAAATCCGAACAATGCTAACGCTCGATACGGTCGGCTGCAATACTTCTACATACTGGCCGACAGCGGTGACCACAGATATTGGCCGAGGGTTCAGGAACATGCGTCCGAGTTTTTGAAAGTGGCAGAGCAAAACGATCTGCTCGCAGAAGACAGAGCCAGGTGGAGTATCCCAGAGATCGAGTCTGAAGCGACTGGCCCGCGGCAGCTGGGTCCGTACTTGTATCTGCTACGGGCAAGAGCCGCCTTCGAGATGGCGCGTCTCGGTGCAGTGACAAACAAACTCGAATCGCTTGACCAGGCCGTTGCTGATCTGAAGAAGGTGCAGGAGCTTGAGTCGAACAGCATCGACGCCTACCTGTATCTGGCCCGGGTGGCTGTCACGAGAGGTGACATATTCGCCTCTCAGGGCAACCTTGAAGAAAGAGACAAGGCTGCCGTGCAAGCCGAGTCGCTCCTGGCCCAGGCGGTTGACGTCGCCGGTGACAATCCGCAGGCTCATATCAATCTGTTGGGTTTGAAGCTTGCACTCGCCGGAAGCAGCAGCCCTGAGGCCATGGCCGAGCGGATTGAATCGATCGAGCCGGAGTATCTGTCGTTGATCGAGAAATTCGGTTCCAGCCCGGAGGCGTATGCTGCCGTCTCGGACTTCTACCGCGTAAACTCTATCTACTCGGGCCCTCTGCTGGGTTCGGACCATCTTGATAAGGCGATCGAAACTGGCGGCCAGGCGATCCGTCTGGACGAACAAAATGTTCCCTACGCGATAAACCTGGCCAATCTGCATTACCGCAGGTTCTCAGTTTATCAACGGGAGGGAGAGATTGACAAGGCGATGGAGGTGGCCAACTCTGCGCTGAAGCTGCCGGGCGCACAGGATACAGCCGGGCCGCGCCGCCTAGTCAATCGTAGCAACAGGTACAACCTGTACCAGCTGCTGGCAAACTGCTATATCGAACAGATACTCGCAGCTCGCGAATCGGGCGCCGAGTCCGAAATCCACGCCTGGCTTCTAGGCGCCGAAGAGGCCGTGCATGAGCTTGAGCAGATCCTCGGCAGTGATGAGGATCCGCGGCTTGTGGCTTGGCAGGGAATGCTCGAGCTTGCCAGGGGAAACAGACAAATCGCCGTCAAGAAGATGTACACAGCTTACGGCCAGCTCAAGGCTGTCAAACCTCCTGAGCCTCCCTGGCCGCCGGATCCGGAATTTGCGCGACTGTCTTATGTGCTTGCGACCACTCTCAGGGACAGTTCAGAAATCGGTGCCGTTCACGAATTTCTGACCAGTGCTCTTATTTCGCGAATTGACTGGACCAAGCCTCAGGCGAGTTTGGACTACGTCGCTGTTCTACTGAAGTACGGACACTTCTCGGAAGCCATTGAGAATCTGGAAGCGTTCGAGAAGCGCAGCGGCTCCAATAAGAGGAGCCTGGGTCTTCGAATCAAGGCTCATATCGGCGCAAAACATTTTGACCAGGCCGACAGCCAATTGGCGGCGATGCCGCCGGATGAACGTGATACGATCGAACTGCGTCTGGCACTGACCCAGGCGCGAATTCGCCATGCCCAGCTCGCTGAAGCGCAGAAGAAAATGCAAGAGATTTCAAGCGTTGCGCCCTCGCAGACCACCGACGGCGACGGCGAACCAACAGACTCACAGGCGGACCTTGCCCAGCTCATGACCGAAGAGCTAAAGAGCCTGACGCGGCTTGAAGCCGAACTGATGGAGAAATTGCTGCCAGCCGAACTGGACAATGTCGAACAGGGTGCTGTTATGAGCGCCTGTAGAAGCTATATCGCACAGGGTCAGATCCAGTTGGCCAGGCATCTGGTGAGCCGCTTTTTGGAATACTATCCGGACAACACGTCGGCTCTGGTCTATGACAAGATGCTCTCGGAGCCTGACCCGCGAGATGTGCCGCAAGAGAGACTCAGGAAGATTGAAGAGCAGGCATTGTCGAGAATTGCCGAGCCTATTCGCAAAGCGGTGCAATTTGGAATTCACTATCGCCGGTATGGCGAGGGCGAGAAAGCTGTGGGCTATCTGAAACAGGCTCTCGATTCGGTGAGCCTGCAGGGGCAGACTGCTGAGGCGCGCGACTTTGAACAAATAACGCTCGCCGCAAATCACCTTCTTGATATCGCCGTTGCAACCGAAGACTGGCAGCTGGCGGATGAAGTTACCAAGGCGGCTCGAGAGGGCAATCTCGACAGCTGCCAGGGGCAGGTCTTTGCGACCCGACTGGCCGTGGCCAAGGGCGAGTATGGACAAGCTCTATCGAGAATCGACGAATGTTTGGCACAAAAACCGATATTCTCGTTCGGCTATATGCTTAGAAGTAATATAAATGCGGCTCTGGGCAACGAGCATGCCTCTGCCGAAGATATCCAGCAGGCTGCCTCTCTCAATCCTCTGGACGGAACCATCGCCAAGGCATTGGCGTCTCTGTTATATAGTCGAAATCTGGCGCTTGGCGCCGGCGTTACCGCCTCGCAGGTAGCCGAAACTAGAGATGCCGTGGAGAGAGCTGTTGCGCTGAATCCCCGAGACCTGCCTCTGCTCGGCCTGTATGCAGATTACATAGCCCCGACAGAGCCGCTCAGGGCGGTCGCGATTCGGCAGGATTTGTTGAAAGCTGAACCGAGTGTCGACAATGCAGTCTTGCTTGGTAGACTTGCGATGCAAGCGGCTTCCAAGGAGACTTCGCAAGACAACAAGGACGCATTATTTGCCGTAGCCGACTCGGCTTTCGAACAAGCCAGGCAGATGAATCCCAGTGACAGACAGATGCTCTATCACTATGCCCAATACCTGCGCGCGCGAGGCAGAAGTGAGAAGGCCGAGAGGCTGCTGGAGGCCTCGAAGGATGAGGAATTGCTGTGGAATCATTATTTCCAGGCAGGTCAGTACGAGGATGCCGGCAGAGTGTTGGAGCAGCTTTACAACAGCGGCGACAATGGCGGCGCCGTGCTCAGGGGCCTGTTGCTGGTTGCGGAGAAGACCTTCGATAAAGAGGCCGTAAAGAGATACTCTGAGGAACTTGTGAAAGTCGAGGATACTGCCCAAAACAATCTTGCTCAGATCGGGACGTTTCTCAGGGTGGGCCTTGTCAAGGAGGCCGAGCACGAGCTGCAAAGTTTCAAAGAGAAGTATCCGGAAGAGCCGAGAATACTGCTGCTCCAGGCGTGGCTGCTGATGAGACAGGGACAGTTGGACAAGGCGCTGGAGCTGACGACCAGGAACCTCCAGAGCGATCCGGACAACTATCTAGCCTGGCGGCTGAAAGGCGAGATAAACTTCTTCCGCGAAGACTATGACCGGGCGATCAGCGACCTGAGAAAGAGCAAAGTGTTGTTTGACGAGCCCGCCACACGCGTATCGCTGGCAAAAGCGTATCTGCAGGCCAAGCGATACGAA
>LJTR01000335.1 GCA_001303465.1 Phycisphaerae bacterium SG8_4 | reverse complement strand
CGCTTGTCTTCCTGCTTCGGTAAGCCTGTATCTGTCTTCGCAAAGCTCCGCCAGTTCGAGAGACACAGCCTCACGCCCACCCTTTTCAACTATCTTTTTAGGCGGATACTTGCCCTGTTCGACTTCGCAAACGTACAAGCCTTCCAACAACTCCTCAACGTCGGGACTTATCATTTCTTCTTCATCCTTATCTTATTCAGCCATTTCAGTGACTTAGGCTCTTTTGGACTTTCATAACCACAGTACGGACACTTGACCCTTCCACACTCGATCAGTGGATTGCAGTGGCTGCATTGCTTGCGGGCCAACTCTTCGTCAAACGTTCTAAAACAGAACGAGCAGATCATAGCGCTATCCCCAGCAAGTTGAATAGAGAATTCGCCAAAAAACCCGTTGCAAGAGCTATCAGGCAAATGCAAAGGGAAGTTGTAACAGCGATCTTGAAACCACATTCTTTCTTGAAGATGAGGAACTGTGCAATGCAGGGCAGAAAAAGCGTAAGGGTAATTGCGGCGACGGCCAACTGATTGGGCGTCATCAAGCCGTCATTCTGCAGATCATAGAGGCCGACGGCTCCATAGTCTCTGCGGAAGAAACCGAAAAGAAACGCATCCGCTGCCTTGTCGGGCAGGCCGATCGCATTGACCACCGGCACCAAGGCGGCAACCAGCAGCTGGAAGACACCGGTGATCTGACCTATCCAGATCAGCACGCTTGCAAGAATAAACAGTGGGAGTATCTCCTTGAAATACCAGACCATTCTCGAATAGGTCTTCACGACAACGTTGCCAGGCCTGGGTAGGCGCAGAGGAGGCAGCTCCATATAGAAGCTTGGTTTGGCGCCGGGCAGCAAACGAGCCATGAGTGTGCCGGCCAGGACAAACACAGAGCCGACAAACCCGGCCCAGGCGACGAGAGCAAAGGGGTGGCCCGCCACCAACCCGAGAATTACGCCGAGCTGAGCCGAGCATGGAATCGCAAGGGCCAGCAGGACGGACGCTATGATCTTCTCCCGTCTCGTCTCCAGCGTGCGAGTGACCATGGTTGCCATCGTATCGCAGCCAAAGCCCAGCACGATTGGGACCACCGCCCGCCCGCTGAGGCCTATCTTCTTGAAAACGCCGTCAATCAGCATTGCAAGGCGAGGCAGATAGCCGCTGTCTTCCAATATGGAGAACGCCATGAAGAACGTCCCCACTATGGGCAAGACCAGCGCAATCGCATACCTGATACCAAACGTCACTACTCCGTATTCGCCTATGAAAAGATCCTGAGCCGTCTGCCAGGGGATGATAGTCGAGAATACTCTTACTACCAAAGGATTGATGTGCGTCTCAAAGATAGTACCTTCCAGGAAGTCCACCACCGTACCGGCACCAATGCCTCCGACAAACTTGTAGACGCCGAAGTACATGACCGCAAACAATATTGGCAGTCCACCCACCGGGTGCATGCACAGACGACTCAATCTCTCGCGGAAGTCTCTCACATGCGCGCCCGGAAAACTCACGGCCTGGCGGACTATTTGTTTGACTTTCTCCTGGATCGCAAAGGTGATATGGTAATGGACCGAATGCTCGATTTGTGAAGAGCAGTCTCGGATGGCATTCGTGATTAAATCGGCGCCAGGCGAACCGCCGTCGCCGGCGGCACAACCCGCATAATCACAACTGCCCTGGAGCAGGAGCAAGGCCCTTGTTCGCCTGGAAACATGTCCCTGCTCTCCCAGTTGTTTGGCGATGACGGAAATGGAGTTCTCAATGGCCGAGCCGTAGTCAATCTGCTCGAATCGGCCAGCCCTGACTTGAGGAATTCTGTCGATGAGCGTTTTTATCCCCTCGCCCGTCGTCGCCGTGGTTTTAACAACATATACTCCCAAAATACGTTCGAGTTCTGCGACATCGATTTCTATGCCGAGCTGCTCGGCCTCGTCAGCCATGTTCAAGACCAGGATCACCGGAAGGCCGGCTTCAATAAGCTGCAGTGTCAAGACAAGCATCCGTTCAATGTTCTTGGCGTCCACAACGTGCACAACCGCATCAGCCCGCTCGTTCAGCAGCAAATCCGAGGCGACCTTTTCCTCGTCGGTTATAGCCGACAAAGAGTACATGCCGGGCGTATCGATGATTTCGTATTTCCTGTCGGAAATCTGAGAAAGGCCTCTCGATAGCTCAATAGTCGTGCCTGGATAATTCGACACGGTGACATATCGGCCGGTGAGTTTGTTGAACAGCATGCTCTTTCCTACATTCGGGCTGCCGACCAGCAACACCCTGGGCACCGATGCATCGCTCTTGTATCGAGACTTACCTGACGGTTCGCCGCGATCAGGATTTGCGCTTGTTGTCTTTACAGGCATAGAGTTATCCGGGGCCCGATCGAATCTGAGATAAGTCCGTGCCCGCTTTCACATTATCTGAGGACATCCGGAAGGCCGAATGTGCTGATATTGATTTGCATTATCATCACGGCGTCAAAAATAAAAGACAATCCCCATCAGGTCGTTTTCTGCGCATTTTTCTTGGCGCATTCTGGACACAAGCCGAATATATCAAGCTTGTGACTTTTTTGAACATAATCATATTTCCTTACAAGTTCATGTTGGAGTTTCTCAAGCTTGGGGCTGTAAATCTCCTCGAACTTTCCGCACTCGACACAAATAAGATGGTCATGGTGTTCGTGGTCATACTTGTGCTCGTAACGCAGGGCGCCGTCTCCGAAGTCAACCTGCCTGCACAAGCCCGATTCACAAATGAGCTTTACCGTCCGGGCCACTGTTGCATACCCTATGCCCTTATGCTTCTTCCTGACCAGGTCGTGCAACTCCTGGACGGTCACATGCCTTTCGGTAGCCAGGAACACATCCAGGACTTTAGTTCTCTGCCCGGTGCGCCTCAGTCCCTCGCTGGCAACAAATTGCTCGAACTTTTGCTTAGCGTCCACTATTCTCTATTCCCGCACAGCAGTTTCACAATTCCTGCAACTCAATCTGTGCTTAATGCGCGACTATGATAGAGGCCATGATGCTAATCGGCCTAGTGCTATTGATAATCATTATCAAATACTCCCATATTGTCAATAACTTTTCCTAAAAAAATTTCGATCATAGCCTAACTTCCGAATGTTCAGATTCCATGCGAGCAGCAATTCTCACATTACAGAGCCCCAGAGCCTGTAGCTGCGGCTTTGTGTCCTTGGGGAGGGCGTTTGGGGCGGTTGAGACTTGGAATTATGATATACCTTTAGAATCTGTGAGGTTAGGATTTGTGATTTGTGGCATCGATTGGCCAGGAGCGAGGGGGCGCTCTCCTTAAAAAAGGGTCTTTCTTCGCCCAAAAGTACGCATTTCCTACAACAAACCCGCATATCGAGAGATCAGAACTATACTTTCTTCTTATTTTCTCAAAAATATGGCAATATTGCTGCGCTGGCGAGCGTCTTGTGTCCATGATTGTGACAATTAATGTGGTTTCCCCCGTAAGCCCCTGCTGGCTTCACCACCCTCCTTTAAGCAGGGGCTTCTTTTTTTTACTGCCGATAACGAGGGAAGATTCCGCGACCTCGGTGAAATCGGCAGCGAAAATGAAGGCCAATTGGACCCAAAAAACGGAAATAGGTTGAGAATCGAGCGCAGATTCGGTAAGTTGTCCAAATCAGGGGCCTTTGTAGGAGTTCTTTTGCAAAAGGAGTGAATCATGACACGAGAATCGAAGACCTTGGTTGTCGTCGCGGCGGTTGCAGCGCTCTTCTATTTCACGGCCTTCGCGGGTACGTCCGTGACTGAGCATGACGAAATTAGTGTAGAGCATGATGAAATTAGTGTCGACGAGCAGTTAGGTGACGCTACCATCTCGGTTGAGGCTTGTGTGGTCAGAGTTGAGACCGGGGCATTGGAGGAGTTCGCGGCCGACTCGGACCTTCTGAGTCTAGGCTCGATACCGGCGCAGAAAATTCTGGATCGCGTTGGTCACGAGGGTGCAGAAGTGGTCTCGATGGTCAAGCTGGGCCTGGGCAATGAGTCCGTCGCCGAAATGACGATGGAGGAGAACTCCCGGCGGAAGGACAAGGATCATGAAGGCGGGACCGGAGAGTATACGGAAAGCGAGATATCGATTTCGTTTCAGGCCGAGGCCTTTGTCATAGCCGCCGAGAAAATAGCGGTCAAACTCAGCTTCAAGCAGATCGTCGTTGAAAAGGCCTCCTTGGGGTCGGGTGACGGCGAACAGGAAAAAGAGAATGTCAATTCGTTCGATGTTTCCAGCAGACTGGCCTTCGAAACCGGCAAGCCCTGTGTGGCCGGTGCCAAGAAAGACGAGGACGCGGCAATGTTCTTGATTCTGCGAGCGGATTTCTGAGTCGACGGCTCTTGACAGTATTCAATGCTGTCTCTTTTCCTCCCTACAATAGGATTTTTCGCACATGGTTGAGACGCAGGAATTGAGCATCAAGACAAAGGGCAACTGTGATGTCATCAACATCACCGATCAGGTCGTCGCCGCGGTGACCCGCTCGGGTCTAGCCTCGGGGACCGTAACGGTCTTCAATGTTGGCTCGACAGCGGGCGTCACAACCACCGAATATGAACCTGGCCTGGCTGATTACGATTTGAGGGCGGCATTCGAGAAGATTGCACCTGAGAACGCCCGGTACGAGCACGAAGAAACCTGGCACGACGACAATGGTCATGCCCACGTTCGTGCCTCGCTGCTGGGTCCTTCGCTTAGCATACCGGTTGTTAGCGGCCGGCCCACGCTCGGGACATGGCAGCAGATCATCCTAATAGATTTCGACACCAGAGCACGGACAAGAACAGTTATTTGTCAGATGGTGGGGGATTGACGAAGACAAGATTCCAGGCCATCCTCTTCGATCTCGATGGGACCTTGCTCGATACGCTCACCGATATCGCCAACGCTGTGAATTCCGCCTTGAGCCGGCTGGGCTTTCCCACGCATCGGCGCGATGCCTATCGATATTTCCTGGGCGGCGGAATGGATTGTCTGGTTAGACGCGCCGTGCCCGAGGACTGTAACGAAACCGAGACGTTGAATAAGTGCCGTGAGGCGATAATAGATGAGTATCGCGATCGCTGGGCTGAAAACACCAGACCCTATCCGGGCATTGCCGAACTGCTTACCGAACTTGACAAGCGTGGCATCGTCAAAGCCGTCCTGTCAAACAAACCTGACGAATTCACGAGAAGGACAGTGGAGAAACTTCTGGGCGGTTTTCATTTCGAGATCGTTCGCGGCGCCAGGCCGGAAGTTCCCGTCAAACCCGACCCGACCTCGGCGATTCAAATCGCCGTCGAGCTAGAAATACCGCCCGGGCGGTTTATCTACCTCGGTGACACCGACACCGACATGCAAACGGCCCGCGCGGCGGGGATGTTCGCCGCCGGCGCCCTCTGGGGTTTCCGCACCGCCGAGGAACTGTCGGCAAGCGGAGCACAGGTGCTGCTGAAGGTCCCGCAGGAAGTACTGAATCTGCTCGGATGATTCGCCGTCGTTGTCTGCAGACTATCGAGAGAGAGCAAGCCGTTGTAGGAGGGCAAACAAACCTTCGGCTGAGATTGACGTTAAAGTGTGGGCAAGGGTCTCTTGCAAAACCTGCTCTTTCGGTATAGACTTATCACGGTGGCGTAGCCATGATACTGCCAGCCGGGAGCAACAATTGAACGAAATCGGAAAATAATTGGGGAGCCGTCTTATGGAACCTGTCAAGGCCGGTCAGACACTGTGTTGTGAAACGTGCGGCGTCGAGCTGAAGGTCGTCAAGGACTGCGACAAATCCTGCGTATGCAAGATCATCTGCTGTGACCAGCCGATGAAGCTTAAGGAAAGTCCTGAAGGGGCGGAGTCCTGAGTAC
>LJTR01000334.1 GCA_001303465.1 Phycisphaerae bacterium SG8_4 | reverse complement strand
ATAGCCGTAGGAAATGTGTCGTTGGAGGATTGCGATTTGTTGACGTCGTCATTTGGATGCACGGGCGTCTTGCTGCCGAGCACGCCGCCGGCAATCTCGATGGCCCGGTTGGCGATCACCTCGTTTAGATTCATGTTCGTCTGGGTGCCGCTTCCGGTCTGCCAGACGCTCAGCGGAAAGTGTTCGTCAAGTTTGCCGGCGATTACCTCCTCGCAGGCCTGGACGATCAGATTTGCCTTCTCTTCAGCCAGCAATCCGAGTTCGGCGTTGACCAGCGCGGCGGCCTTCTTCAGAATTCCGAACGCCCTGATCAGTTCAAGGGGCATCTTTTCCGTGCCGATACGGAAGTTCCGCAACGACCTTGCCGTCTGGGCTCCGTAGTAGGCGCCTTCGGGCACCTCGACCTCGCCCATCGTATCCTGCTCGCTTCTGAACGCCATTTAGATCTCCATTTCAAACAACACTCGCGGCCATATATAGGCTCTGTCTGAAAACTCGATCTGGCTTCGAGCGGCTTTTCTTCCGCCTGACTGCATCGACGATAAAACCAATATCGCCTGCTTCAGTTCCCTCGGCGTCGCTCGGGACAAGCTTTGCCAGTCGAAAGAACGCTCGATCTCGCACCCGACGACGGAGTTTTCAGAAAGAGCCTGGACACACTTTAACCGAATACTGGATATTTCTTCAAGGGCAATCCTTCAAGAATCCGCAACTAAAGATCAGTTTAGGCTTGCATTCGAGCCCGATAGGTGTTCTTCTATTGGTGTCGATGTCAACGCAATCTTTGGAGCGGGCATTTGATCTAAGGCGAAAGGAGTCTCAACATGTACGATCAGATTCTCGTCGCGCTGGATGGCTCACAGTCGTCCCGATATGCCGGCGAGATGGCTCTTGCTCTGGCGACCGCCACGGGGGGCCACGTCATCGCATGTCACGTATACGGCGTCGACATCCACCGGCGCCGATTCACGGATATGGAGCCGGGTCTGCCCGAAAGGTATCAGGAGCAGGAGAGGCTCAACGGCCTGCGCGCTGCACACGACAGATTGATGCGCGAGGGATTCCTGGCACTTTCGGCCGGCTATGTCGAGGATTTCGTGGCCTCGGCTCGCCAAGCGGGCATTACTATCGGGTCGGTTGCGACCGAAGGTCGCAGCTACACCGGCATTCTCCAAATCGCTCGGAAGCGCCGATGTGATCTTATCTGTCTGGGCGCCGATGGCCTCGGGGCAATCGGCAACGGAATGCTTGGCGGAACAACAACACGCGTAATTCACGGCGCTCCCTGTGACGTCCTCGTTGCCCGCCGATCGCCCGGCGACGGACCGGTCCTGAGCGGAGTCGATGGCAGCACCGCGGCCCTGAACGCGGTTGGCACGGCGGTTGATCTCGGCCGCAAGATGGAAAGGCCCGTTCGTTTGGTCGCGGCATATGACCCCGATTTTCATACGCACGTTTTCAGCGCCGTCGGCGAATCCCTCTCACCCGAGCGCCAGGAGCAGGTCGGCCTGGCGGGACAGGAAGCATTACACGACGACATCATCAATGATGGACTCGGAAAACTCTACTCCGAATTCCTGCGCGACGCCGAGCACGGCATCGATAGCAACGGCGTCACCGTGACGACATCCCTGGTGACCGGCAAGGCGTATGACGCACTGAATCGTCAGGCGGCAGATTGCGACGCCGACCTGATCGTGGTCAGCCGGCACGGCAACCACCGCGAGCCCGGTTCTCGTTTGGGCTCCAACGCCGAGGGCCTGCTGCGAACCACCTCGGCAAACGTGCTGCTCATAGGCGGCATTACCGAAGAATTGTCCGAGCCCAAAGCGGCCAGCCGAGTGGAAGAGATCGCCCAGCCCACAGGTTCTCTTACGTGGGATTCCGACGCTGAGAGCCGCTTGCAGCGTGTGCCTTCCTTCGTGCGCAGCATGGCCAAACGTGCGGTCGAGAACTCCGTGCGCGAATTGGGAAGAAAGCGCGTCTCGGTCGACGACTTTGACACGGTGGCCGCTCAGTTCGGCATGGGCAGGCGGGAGGCCGATGCATGAGCGCCGCTGCCGAGGCCGAATCAATCACCCTGCGCAATCGCAAACCACTTGCGCCACCGTTTCATCGTCATATTGCCAAGAGCAGGCTGATGGACAAAACCTGCCGGGTGGGCCAGAGCGTCATCATCTACGATGTCATAGCCACCGAGCCGGCCGGTGAGGTGCGCGTGACCCGCAAGACGCGTTTTCAATTCGAATAGCCAGCCATGGAGCCAATCATCGCACAGGATATCGTTCGCCGCCATCGCAACTCTCGAGGCATAGACGGTGTGTCGCTGTCGGTGGCAGCGGGGCGGTGCCTCGGCGTGCTTGGGGCCAATGGCTCGGGAAAAACAACGCTGACGCGTCTCGTGGCCGGCCTCGACCGCCCCGAGTGCGGGACTCTGTCCGTCCTGGGTGCGCCGTCTTATCCCAGAGCGTCTGGCCTTCGCCGCTGCTGCGGGGTTGCCCTCGATCAGCCTGCCCACTGGGAGACGCTCTCGGGGCGGCAGAACCTGTGGTTCTTCGCCCGGCAATATGGTCTGAGCGGATCGACGCTGATAAGACGAACAGATGAATTGCTGGCGGAAGCGGGTCTTGCTTCTCAGGCCGACGAACCGGTGGCTGCCTACTCGTTCGGGATGCGCCGAAAGCTGAACATCATCGAGGCGCTGGTTCATGACCCCGATTTGCTGATCCTCGACGAACCGTCTGCAGGTGTTGACGTTGCCTTTCTGGACACTCTGGTGCAACTGATTCGGCAGCGCTGCGAGCGCGGCAAGACAACATGGGTCGCCGACAACGACGCCGACTGGCTCGCACGGGCGGCGACGGATGTGATTTTACTGTCGGCCGGTCGGATCGAGGCAGGGGGGACGGTTCCGGAGTTGGCAGCCTCGATAGGCACGCGTAATCGAATCGATATCCTGCTTGAAGGGTCCGGTTTCGACGTCACTCCGACCATAGCCGGAGTTGAGGCATTTAGTTGCGATAAGAACCACATCATCGCCGACGTGGACGGCGACCCGGAACTGCCTATCAAACTGCTCGGCTGGATCACCGCATCCGGCGGGCGCGTACGTTCGATGGAGATTCGTTCGGTGACACTGCACGAGGCCCTCAAGCGACGTGCAGAACGACAGGAGGCCGGGCCATGATGTGCGGCAACGTCTTTCGTCTCCAACTGGCGGCGGCCTTCGCAGACACCCGGCGCGTAGTCCTGCGCATCGGCGTCAGCGTGCTGCTGGCCATGCCTTTTATCTTAATCGACATGCCGGCACGCGCGCAGGCGGCGGGCATCGTCATGGTGATACTGTTCACGGGTTTCTTCGGAGCCGCCACAGGTCACACACGTCTGCGCAGCGATCTGCGCCTTGGGCGACTCATGCTGCTGCCGAGATCGCGCGTGATAATCTGGCTGGATCTGGTGATGGCTTCGGCTCTGACCAGACTTGCCCCGGTCGCAGTTGTGCTGGCCGGTTTTGTGATCGTCAACGGGCAGGGCCTGAGGCCTGCATCTTTGATCGGGCTGCTCGGGCTGCTCTGTGCCTGCCTGGTCCTGCTTACCCTGCTCGGCATGGGTGCCGGGCGGCTCAGTCGCAGTAACGGAGAGGTCCATCTGTTCGGTGCGCTGATCTGCGGCGCGCTTGCCCTCGTGTCCGGGATTGCTCCGGTCCCCGAGAGACTCGCCTGGTTGAACTCCGCAGCGGCATGGAATCCGATCGCCTGTTTGCTCACGGCGTTGACGAGACTGGCCAGCGGGCCGGCATCTATACCGGCCCCCGAGTTTGTATTCGGATCACTCGCACTGTCAGTGACGACGATCATAGCGGTTCAAAGATGGATTTCGGGCGGTCACACGAAAATGCAGAAAGACTTGACTTGCCGAAATCCGGGTTGATAATGGCAAGTTCTGAAAAGCAACTGCAAGAGAATATGAAGTAATATGGATGACATAAGCGTAAAGACCAAAACCTACGTCACGATCGGACTGGTGGTGCTCGCCCTGTTCGAGTTTGTGACGGCAATGTACGTCTACGGGCGCAAGGGCGAGAAGAAGAATCCCAAGCTCGTGCTCACAATGCATCGCGTGGGCGGATACATCTTTCTCGTATACTGGCTTTGGCCCATGATCGTGGGTGCCGATTTGCTGGCCAGGTTGAGCCGTTATGAGGACGGCTGGCAGTTCGACGGGCCCCGTTTCTATCACGCCTTTCTGGGCGTGACCGTATTTGTCCTGCTGCTGCTAAAGATCTCGTGCGTCCGCTTCTACACTAACTTCCGGACATCCGCCCGATGGCTCGGTATCGTAATCACTGTCGGAGCAATCGTTACCTGGCTGGTCTCCGGGGCGTTCTGGCTCTTCGCGATGGGCGGCCGCACGGTCGCGGGATAATACCGGCGACAGTCTCTCAATCTTCGGACAACGGCAACCTTTTTTCCGCCCTTGCCTTTCGCGCCGCGACAACGCGACTGTGAATGAAGAAGAAGTAGAACAGCACGCACCACAAGACGCTCGCAAATATCAGGGCCCCTACAGACCAGCCGCTCGCCCGAGGCACATCGTCGCGACCAAGAAAGAACGCATCTTCAGGAATCCCGATGTCGTGGTGCGTACGGAAGCCCGCACGTACGCTGCGATCGAACGGCATACGTTCATACGGGCGCAGTCGACCAACGTGAAACTCGATATCGGTCCATTCTTCGCTCACCTGCTCCGGCGTTCGCACGACGAGCTTAGGACCGTATTCCTCCAGTAGAAAATATGTGTAGCGTACGCCGTGTTTGGAGAAAGTCGCTGCTTTGGTGAAGTCGGGCTTGCCGCGCACCGACGCAAAAACGTCCCGCGATAAACGCGCCTCAGTCAACTGCTCGAGTGACTCGATTTTGATCGGCTCTTTCGGGCCAAAGTCATACCGCATCTCAGGAATCAGGAACTTGAAATACGAGGTAACGACAACAATCAGGAACAGTTTGATACCAGTCAGAACAATGCGGCCCAGCGACATGTGAATATATCCCTCCTGGCTCCTCAGTCGAACCACAGCCCCAGTATGAACAGTGTGATCAGAAATAGCAGCAGGAAGATCGCTATGCCCACCCAGGTCCAGACCGTACGGACGGCCCAGCGCGGGTCCTCGGACGCATCGCGCAGCGGATATGCCTCCAGCTCGGCCTCGAGAGGATCACGTGCCTGGGCGTCACCATCTTCGATTGTCACGTTATCCGTCTGTTCGCTCATTCGGTCATCCTTCACGGCGTCGGGGCCGGATCTCCGCTGCCGTTTTCATCCGACAAATGCGCGATGATCTTCTGCATTTCCTCGTCGGTCAGCCGCATCCCGTAGGCCTGCATGCGGCCCACCACACGGTCCCAATCGGTTCCTCTGTAGCGATGGATCCGTTCGAGTGTGTGGCACGATATGCAGCGGTACGATACCAAATCCGCGGGTGTCTCAGCCTTGATTCCAGGCCGATCCGGGCGCGCAGGCAGCTCATCGGCATAAGCGGGCTTGCCCCTGACCATCCTGATGGTGAGGCCCTTGGCCTGCTCCTCAGGACGATATATGTTGTCATAGGCTGCAATGCGGTTAAATCCCGCGACGCTTTTTCCTTCCGGACTGACGAACCGGGGCCGTGACGCCTCTCTGACATAACCTCCAAGGCACACGGTGAGAAAGGAGAGTATTCCCATCAGGACGAAGACTGCCCGGCCCGATCCGTTGTGGCGATTAAGCAGGTGGCTGGCCCACATCCCGGCGAGGACCGCCGCGGCCAGTGATCCCCAAAGAAAGCGCCACGTCATCTGCATACCCATGCCCACGTAGAACATCAGGTACAGC
>LJTR01000333.1 GCA_001303465.1 Phycisphaerae bacterium SG8_4 | reverse complement strand
TCCGCGCCTCCAGCACGTCTGCTCTTGACAAACCACCGATTCGGGCCTGCATCTCCAGAGCCTCGTTCAATTGTGCGATGGCCTGGTTTCTTTCCCCGAGTTCGACAAGAGCCTTTGCCAAATAGAAACGTGTCGCAACGCCTGGCGGTGCCGCGCTCGGGCCGAACCGGATACATCTGCGGAAATCCTCGGTGGCTTTTTCGAACTCACCCAGTCGGTAGTACACGACGCCGCGCGTATCGACCAGGTCAAAGTAATCAGGCGCAATCTTCAGCCCCCTTTGAGCAAGCTCGAGTGCCTCTCGATACTTGCCTTGGTCCTCGGACATTATCCAGGCCAGGTTGTTGATAGCGATGACATTGTCAGGCTCAAGTGTGAGAAGCCGCTCGTAAAGGACGGCTGACTCGCTGGTGCGGCCCGCAGTATGCAGCAGGATGGCAAGGGCAGCAATGGCTCGAGTACAACCGGAGTCATCTTCCAGAATCGTCCGCAGTATGTCCTCAGCCACTTTCTTGGCCTGGGCATCGTCAATAGATGCCAACCCTCCGGCAACGGTAACTGCAGCATCAGTCTCATCCAGATGTTCTCGGTGCCAGCGAATGACCTTCTGATTGATGCTGCTCCAGAGTCGGTCTTCTTTGAGCAACTGTACCAGTTCGAGCAGAGGGGCTGGATCATTTGGCTCTGCGCTCAGGAGCGAGTCAAATTCGATCTCTGCACGTTTCTTGTTGCCATTCTTGTAGGTCGCCACGGCCAGAGCAATCTGGTATTGCCTGCGGCTTGATGCGTCGCTGGCGCTCAACTGTCTTCTGAGCAGAGTCAGGGCTTTGTCCGGCTCACCTGCCCTTATGTAGGTGTTGGCAAGCAGCAGCGCCACACCGACATCGCTCGAGTCCAGATCATGCAGCGACTCCAGCGTGGGAACGGCCAAGACCGGCGAGCGCGCCGCTTCCGCCCGAGCCTTGAGCAACAGCAACGTCTTGTCGGTGGGTCTGTGGGCCAGCCCGCCCAGAGCAGCATTCATGGCCTTGTCTGATTGGCCCTGTTTGATGGCAATCTCTCCCAGCAGCACCCAGGCCCGGCTACTTTCGGGCCGGTCTTCAGTTATCTCCCGGAGAGTCTGCTCAGCCGCTTCAATGGCCGCAGCGGTTCCCTCTTCGAGCATCGACTGCGCCCTGTACAGCCTCAGTTCGACATCCTCCGGATTCGATTCCAGGGCCTGTTCAAGAAGCTCTCTTCCCTCGGTACTGTGCTCTCTGGACGCCAGCAGCAGCGAAATGGCTCGTCTCTGGATGTCAAGGTCGTCCGGGGCCAAAGAACGCGCCCGTCTGATGTCAGCGATAGCTTCGACCCACCGTCCAGCCGCGCGATTGAAATCACTTCTGGCAAGCCATACCTCAACATTGTCAGCTTCGATCGAAGCTGCGTGTTCGAGGTCTTCCCAGGCTTTGTCGGTTTGACCAAATGTTGCCCATGTTCGAGCACGAAGAATATATGCAGATGCATTGCCAAGCTCGTTCACTGCTTGATCGCAGACTCGCATAGCTTCGGTGGGTTTGTCCTGGCGAACACTGAGCTGGATTTGTGCCGCGGCGACAGCCAGCGAGTTCGGGTCCTGTCTTTTCAGCGTGTTCAGCAATCGGGCAGACTCTTCAAAATCATTCTGCTGCATCTTGAGTAAGGCAAGAGACAAGTAGGCGCTCTTGTTGTTTGGGTCATTGCTGACAATATCCTGCAGGACTACCGACGCCGAATCCAGCTCACCTCGCCTCAGGTGGTCCGCAAGCAACAGCTCACTGAGCAGCGGATGAGAGATCTTCTGTCTGGAAGCGCGATTCAGAATCTGCTCGGCCTGGCCATATTCTTTTGCATCGTAGAGGGCAGCGACCGCAGGGACAATTACGCGCAGGTCATCCGGCGAACGATCCAGCGCTTCGCGGTATGTCGAAATCGCCAATTGCCGGGCTCCTGCCTTCTCATAGGCCCTCGCGAGAAATACTCGACTTGCCTGGTCGTCCGGATTGGCCAGCAAGTTCTCCTGCAGAAGAGAGACAACCCTGGCATAGTTGTCCTTGAAATCCTCGGCGGCAAACCACACTCTCGCTTGCTCATATCGCCATTGCCAGCCGCTCTCACCTTCGAGGGACCTTATATCGTCAACAAGCCGCTGGGCACCTTCAGAATCGGCCATAGTCTGCTCACACAACAAGAGCCGTCGCTTGATCGGGATATCGTCCGGTAGCTTCTGCGCAAGGGCGGCAAGCACAGGATAGGCCTTCTCCTTCTGATCCCATGAAGCATAGAACCGGGCAATCAGCAGGCCCAACTTCCGATGCGCAGAAGGTTCGGCGATACGGGCAAGGGCGTCTTTGACAATCTCTTCACACTTTTCTCGATCGCCCTGCCGATCCAACAATATCGCAACATAGCTCACCAGTTCAACGGAATCCGGAAAACTCTCTATTGCCGCATACAACCTGAGTATTGCCTTCTCCACTGCGCCGCGCACTGCCAGCAGTTCGGCTTCGGCGATGGCAATCTCAGCCTGGGCCAGACCGGCCTGTTCCAGTTGAGCCACCAGCTTTTCAGCTTCCCCAAACTCTTGCTGCTGCAGCGCAAGCTGGAACTGTATACGCTTGACCTCGGCGGTGGCCTCACCGGCCTTCTCCAGGACGGACAATTGCTGTCCCAGGTCGCCCCACGTCCGGCTCTGAGCCTGTCTGCGCCCGGACCCATCGGCTCTCATGAGCTGCATCTGGGCGTGGATGTGGAGCAAAGAAGCGTCTGTATCCTCGGGCGAAAGTTTCATTGCCGCGCCAGCATGCTGTGAAGCCTCAATCCAGTTTCCGGCTCGAGCCATCAGCTTGGCCAGAGCCAAGCGTGCCTCGAAGTAATCGGGACTCTCAGAAACAACCGTGCGCAACTGCTGCATCGCCGACTGCGTATCGCCCAAACCGGCCAAGGCCGACGCCAACGCCAGTCGGATTCGCGGAGACTTGTTACCTGACTCCATCGATTGGCGCCAGTGTTTGACCGCCTGGGACAAATGTCCCTGCTCTGCAGCCACAAGTCCTCGCAGGAAGGCAACCGTCGCAGTACTAATGCCCTTGGCTTGCAGCTTTGAAATACAATTATTGGCATCCTCAAGTTTGCCGCACAGAACGAAGAGCTCCGTGGCCAGAGGCATAAAATCCCACGGCTGGGAAGACAGCTCTTTCAATCCGGCCTCAGCCACTTTCAACATCTTCTCCTGCGACCGGGACCTTAATGCAAGCCTGGCCCAGGTTTGCCAGAGATCCTGGTCTTGGGCAGCGGTTTGGCGCGCAACTACAAGGTGCTCTTGAGCCCTGTCCAGAAGACCGGCACTGATAAGTTCCTTTGCAAGGCGCAGACGGACTGCCGGATCAGACAGGTCCTGCTGCTCGGCCTTTTGCAGGTCAACTAGAGCCTCATGGGCGTTTTCGCTCCTTCGATGGAATCCGGCGCGAACTATGTACGCCAAGGCTGAAGACGGATTGTTCTCAACTGCTTGGTCGAACCAGGTTGCCGGTGGATCCGCGAAATCTTCTGCACGTTGCTCAGCGAGCTGGCCCAATGCCTCGTACGCCAAGACCTGATCGGGATGCTCGCGCACGATGGTCTTCAATTCGGCCGCAGCCTCCTCGAATTCCCGCTGACCGACCAGGGCCGTCGCAAGCATCCTGTGAAGCTCCGGATCCGGCTCTATTTGGATTTGCCTTCTGGCGATGAGTTCGGCTTCGCCGAAACTACCGATCCGCAGATATACTTCGGTGAGCTGCCTGGCAGCCTTGGAGTTGTTTCCAGCCGACCTTAAGACCGTTCTATATGCTCCCACGGCCTGCTGAACATGGCTGCGTTTGGTGGGCCTGATGTTAAGCTGCGCTTCGGCGTACTTGAAAAGTGCGGAAGTGTCGTATTGTTCCAAGGCGAGGTAACTGCCGAGATGTTTGGCCGCATCTTCCCACCGGTGCTCTTCGTATGCCCGGTTGCCAAGCTCGAGTCCCCGATCTGCTCTATCGGCGCGGCGCCATTGGCGCAGTGCAAAGGCACCGACGCCGAGAACCGCCAAGCCCATGACCAGAACAATCGCCAATTTCCAGTTGAAGTATCTCACCGACATTTGCCGCCCTTTCTCAGACTTTAGAACTGGCTTATGAAATTCTCAAAAAGCTTCCTGGCTGTTTGCCAACACGTCAATAGGTCCGTCTTCAGTGACAGGTTTCTGACATATTCGGTGTCATAGTGTATCCATTCCTGAAAGTCCTTCATCGGCTCGCGCGTCCTGTGAACCTGCCAGAGCCCCGTGATCCCGGGCCTAACCGACAGCCTGGCATCGCGCCAAGATGGGCACAACGTGTTCTCCGATTCCGGCGAAGGCCTGGGGCCCACAATGCTCATCTGGCCGAATAAGACGTTGAAGAACTGAGGTATTTCGTCTATATATGTCTCTCGCAGAAATCTGCCGACGGTGCTGATTCGCGGATCATCGTCCATCTTGAATTGCGGACCATCCACCTGACTGACGACGCGCAGCTGCTCCTGTATCTTGGCCGCCCCCGTGACCATCGTCCTGAATTTCAGACAGCCGAACTCCTTCCCATGTAATCCCTGGCGCTTATCTCTGTAAAACACCGGCCCCGGGGAGGTCAGTTTTATTGCCAGCGCCGCAAACGGTATCAGGGGTGCAAAAAGAAGCAGCACCACCAATGCCGCCAAACAGTCGGCAACTCGTTTGAAACATCGCGCATACGATAACCTGGGCCAACGGCGAAAAGAGCCCTGTGTAGTAGCCCACAGGTCCGGAGGGGGCGCCCGATGAGACCTTCGCCCCAAATCATCGCCTCGGCGACGGGCGGGAGCTCCCGAATAGTGCTGCGGGCCCAATGAAATACAGTTGCGCACAATCTGGTTCGGTGCGATACAAACTGCAGGCCCTATAACAGATGAGTCTATGACTGCTCCCTGCTCTATCTTGACATCATCGCCAATAAGAGTTGGACCAACGATAATGGCCTTTGGAGCAATATGAACATTCCTTCCCAAGAGTACTTTGCCGACAAGTCTCGCATCCGCCGATATCAAACATGAACCGTTGGGATCGGGTTTAGGCTTCTGACTCGACGAAAGCATCATCATGCAGAAATTCAGCATCCCATCTCCAGTTTCCAAATCGAACACTGCCCCACCTACATTCACCGCCCGCAATGCCAAACCTCGTGATTGACACCGTTGTGAAAAGTCAGAAAAAGAGTGAGGCAGAACACCATCGACCAGAACCTGATCGAGAACATTGGCTCTGACAAAAAGATGATGGGGCCATTCATCAGGAATGAAGGCAAGCTCAGCGGTATCGGAATACATTCGACGAAAGCCCGCTACGTTACCGTCGGCCGTCAATCGCATTCTCTCTTGTTCGCCCAAAAGAGCGGGCGTCGCGTTCACAGCCAGCACTTGCGGCCGGACACCGGCCAGCACCCTGTCGAGCAACCCGATTTTGATCTGTGTCACAAATCGCCCGTCGGAAAGAATAAGCCATGAGTCGTCGGTCTGACTTGCCCCGGTTCGGCCCACGAGTTCCGGTATGCGACACGCATCTTCTCTATAGCCAATTATATCTAAACGGGCCTCAGAACGAGCGCCTTGCAAGATTTGGCTCTGCCGGGGTTTGATTTCCCAGCTTTCCGGGACGGCGCAAGTGCTTTTGGCGAAATGGCATTGGCCGGGGAATCGCAGATTCTCTGACCTCTTGCCGCTCTTACGTGAGCCGCCACTCAGTCCGTCCAGAATCACACCAGAGATAGGTTCGCTGCTCAACGCAAAGCGAAGCAGACCTTTCGCGCCGCGATCCGAACA
>LJTR01000142.1 GCA_001303465.1 Phycisphaerae bacterium SG8_4 | reverse complement strand
TTTCGCAGCATTCCACCTCTTCCTCCTGCTGGCCGTCGCAACGGCTCATGCTGATGAGCCGCATACGCGGGCGCGCCTTGTGGCCGATGTCGCCACAGTCCGTCCCGGCTCGACCTTCACCGCAGGCGTCCTGCTCTCGATGGACCCGGGATGGCACATCTATTGGAAGAACTCCGGAGAGGCCGGTCTCCCCACACACATCAGCTGGACGCTCCCTGAAGGCTTTGAAGCCGGAGAGATCCAGTGGCCCGTCCCAAACAAGTACGTGGAGGCTGGAGACGTTCTCACCTTCGGTTACAAAAGCGAAACGATGCTCCTGGTGCCGATCCGGGTTGCTCCCTCGGTCGCGGCACCTGCCAGCGTGAGCTGGCTTGAGTGCGAGGCGATCTGTGTGCCGGGTGAGGCAGAGGAAACGCTGGCGCTGCGCATCGAGAGGGGCGACCCGGCACCGGCCAACGAAGAGCTCTTTGGCCGCTACCGGGCGCTCATCCCGGAGCCTCTGGCAGAGGCACACGATCTGGATGTCCGCATCACACGTTCTCGCGGGCGGGTCACGATCTCAGTTGCGGGGCGAGAAGAGCTGCTGTCACTCGGGGAGGAGAGGCTGCCGGATTTCTACCCCGAGTCCCATGAGGAGCTATCGATCGGGCGCACCGATGTCCGAGTGACGGAGGGCGGCGCGGATCTCTCCTTCTCGCTCACGGCCTATCAGCGCTTAAACGAGGCCCAGACCATCGCCGGTGTCCTGGTGATGCCCCGGGGCGAAGGGGCCCGGCGTGGCTACCATCTCACGATTGAGCTTCCCATAGAATTTGTCAGGACGATTCCCCTCCACGGTGAATCCCCGTCCAGGGGCGGTTTGCTGGAGATGGATTTTGGCACAGAACGCGCTGGTGCCGACACCCCGCTGGCGCTCTACCTGGTATTTGCCCTCATCGGGGGGATGCTCCTGAACATCATGCCCTGTGTGCTTCCGGTGATTGCGCTCAAAATATTCGGGATCGTCAAGATGGCAGGCGACGAGCCGCGACGCGTGAAGCGCCTGGGGTGGATGTTCTCGCTCGGGATCCTGGCCTCCTTCCTGGTGCTGGCCCTTCTCGTGATCATCCTCCAGCTTGCGGGGGAGCAGGTGGGCTGGGGGTTTCAGTTTCAGGAGCCGCTCTTTGTGATCGCCATGAGTGCCATCGTCTTTGCCTTCGGTTTGAGTCTCTTTGGAGTCTTTGAGATCCAGATTCCCGGCTCGGCCGTTGCCGGGATGAGCGGGCTGCTCTCGCGCGCCGAAGGAGCGGGAAAGGGGTATGCGACGTCGTTCTTCGAAGGTGTCTTTGCCACAGTCCTTGCCACTCCGTGCACTGCACCCTTCCTGGGCTCGGCACTGGGATTTGCCTTCGCACAGCCGCCCGGCGTGATCGTTGTGATCTTTTCAATGGTTGCCCTCGGAATGGCGCTGCCGTATTTGATCCTGACACTGCAGCCGAAGTGGCTAAAGTTTGTACCCAAACCCGGCGAGTGGATGGTGACGGTAAAACAGTTCATGGGTTTTCTGATGATGGCCACGCTTCTTTGGCTCCTCTACGTCCTGGGCAAACAGATGGGGATGGAGGCCGTGATCTGGACCGGAGCCTTCTTGCTGACCGTCGGGGTTGCCTGCTGGCTTGTCGGACGCTTTGCGACGCTCACGGCCAGCAGAGGACGAGCGTTCGCGACCTGGGCTTCCGCGCTCCTGGTTGTGGTGCTCGGCTATGTGATCTTCCTGGAATCGGTCCTGAGCGTTCGGGAGGTCATTGCTGGAGACCATGCCAGCTCGAACACCACCAGCGTCCAGGAAGGCATCCAATGGGAGTCGTTCTCGCTCGAATCGCTCGAAGAGAGGCTCAACGGGGACCGTCCGGTCTTTGTCGATTTCACTGCCGAGTGGTGCCTGACCTGCAAAGTGAACGAGCGCACTGTCCTTGCCGATAACGACGTAATCGAGAAGTTCAGGGATCTTGATGTCGTTGCAGTCAAAGCCGACTGGACCAATCGCAATCCCGACATCACACGGCTTTTGGCCAAGTTCGGCCGGTCGGGTGTTCCGCTCTATGTCGTCTTCCCTCCCGGGCGTCCCGAGGAGGCAATCGTTCTTCCGGAGGTCATCACCGAGGGGATTGTGCTTGAGGCGCTCAAGCGCGCTGCCGGTCGTTCTGCCTGAGTGACGGCCGGTTCCGGAAGACGGGGGAGGGAGAAAGGGGCCTATGAACACCGTGGAAACCGGAGGCACCCGGCTGGCCTGTTTCGATGAGGGAAGCGGCGAGCCCGTTGTGCTCGTCCACGGTTCAGCCAACGACTACCGGACATGGCACCTCCAGCGACAGGAACTCTCCTCGCACTTTCGGATCATCATCTACAGCCGCCGGTATTACTGGCCAAACGAGCCGATTCCGCAAGGCGTCGACTACTCGATGGCGCAGCAGGTGGGCGATCTGAGGAGGCTTCTCGAGGCACTGGATGCCGGTCCGGCTCACCTTGTCGGCCATTCCTATGGCGCATTCCTGAGCCTGCTGCTTGCCATCGCGCACTCGCATCTGGTCCGATCTCTCGTGCTGGCCGAACCACCGGTCCTTCCGCTCTTTGTGAGCAACACGCCCAGGCCGCATGAAATCCTGAAACTCCTGGTTACAAGGCCCCGCACGGCAGCCTCCATTGTCCGATTCGGCGCGACGGGTGTGGCTCCGGCACGAAAGGCGTTCAAGCAGGGAGATCTGGAGGGAGGAATTCGCACATTTGGCACTGCCATCTTTGGCCCCGAGGGCTATCGGCGTCTGTCTGAGTCCCCGAAGGCCAAGGAGGTGACGGATAACCTCTCGGACGTCAAGGCAGAGCATCTGGGCTCCGGTTTTCTTCAGCTCGATGAGGATCAGGTGAGAGGTGTTCGCGCTCCTACCTTGCTGGTCACCGGTCAGCGCAGCATCGGATTGTTCCATCGCCTGACAGATCGCCTCGAGAATCTGCTGCCGCGAACCGAGCGGATTGCCATATCTGGAGCGTCTCACCTGATGCATGAGGATGATGCGCCTGCCTATAATGCGGCTGTGCTATCGTTCCTGGGAAGGCACAGCACTCCATAACCATCGGACCTAGCTTAGGAGAGGAGGATTGCATGGCAAGGGTAGTTCACTTTGAGGTCCACGCGGAGAACCCTGATCGTGCGATTGAGTTCTATCGTTCTGCGCTTGGATGGCAGTTCCAGAAATGGGATGGCCCGGCAGACTACTGGATGATCACGACAGGCGAGAAGGATGAACCTGGCATCAACGGCGGCCTGGTCCGCCGGAAGGGGGAGATCGACGGCCAGGCTGTCATCGCATTTGTCTGCACGGTTGATGTCAGCAATGTTGACGATGCTGTTGCCCGTATTCAGAAGCACGGTGGCTCTGTTGTCGTCCCGAAGATGGCCGTGCCCGGTGTCGGATGGCTCGTCTATTTCAAGGACACCGAGGGGAATATCCTGGGAGCCATGCAGGCCGACGCCGGCGCCGCGTAATGCAGTTTGCACTCCGGCCCAGGAGCTCTCTTCTTCGGAATTCGGCGGGGATCCGCTGTATACGAGCGGAGACCTCCGGAGGTGCGCAAGACAGCATCAGTACCACACACTTCCCGCATGCCTGTGGGCGGGCGAAACTCCCCGGGTCCGCCCGCTGGAATCCGTCGTCCCCCAAAGCTCACCGAGCGGCTGAGGGAGGCGCTGCGCGCGCGCCACTACAGCCCGCGCACCGAAGAGGCCTATGTCACTTGGTGTCACCGCTATGTCCGCTTCCACAAGCTCCGGCACCCGGGGGAGCTGGCGGAATCTGAGATCAACGCCTTCCTGACGCACCTGGCCCTGAATGAAGGGGTGAGCGCCTCCACCCAGAAGCAGGCACTCTCCGCGCTGATCTTCTTGTATCGCTTTGTGATCGGGCGGGAAATCGGTGACCTGGGAGAAGTTGTTCGCGCGCGGAGGCCGGCGCGCCTTCCCGTTGTGATGTCCCGCGAAGAGGTCTCCGCCGTCCTGACGTATCTCCAGGATGACAAATGGCTTGCGGTCTCACTCATGTATGGTGCAGGGCTGCGCCTGATGGAGTGTTTGCGTTTGCGCGTTCAGGACGTTAGCTTTGCTACAGGCGAGATACTCGTCCGCGATGGTAAGGGCGGCAAGGACCGCGTGACCATGCTTCCTGAATCACTGAAGACCTCGCTTCAGGAGCATCTGAAACGGGTCAGGGCGATACATCAGCGTGACCTGGCAGAGGGCTGGGTCGTGTCCAGATGCCCGATGCGCTGAACCGCAAGTACCCCGGGGCGGCCGGTCGCAAGTACCCCGGGGCGGCCGGTGAATGGCGCTGGCAGTGGGTCTTCCCCCAGGAACATCGGTGGAGAAGTCCGAAGACCGGCGAGCAGGGGCGCCACCACGTTGACGAATCTCTCGTCCAGCGAGCCGTCCGCGACGCTGTGATCAAGGCCGGCCTGACTACCCGGGCGACTTGCCACACGTTCTGCCATTCCTTCGCCACGCACCTCCTCGAATCCGGCTACGATATCCGGACGGTCCAAGAGCTCCTCGGACACCGGGATGTCAAAACCACAATGATCTATACTCATGTGCTCAACCGCGGGCCGGCAGGGGTTCGAAGCCCTGTGGATGTGTTACTCACATCTCGGGGGAGACATTATGCCGATCCATATATGAAGCCCTGAATTTCCCCGGCAGGCGAGGCCTGACCTTCCTTCCCGCGGGCTGGTCCATTCTGAGGGTCTCGAGACTGTACCGTGGAGAGCGATGGAGGAAGTTGGCGGCCTTGACAGGCTAGTCGTGCTATTGCGGTATCTGGATACAACTACTAACAGTTAGGCGGCTACGCGCAAGACCGTGAAGATTCGCGCTCTCACACCCGCTGATCGACTCTGGGTGAGCGAAGCCGTGTCTCGGCACTTCGCTTCCACCCGAATTGTTTCGCGCGGCGTTCTCCACGATTGCAGCGAGCTTACTGGTCTCGCCGCCGTGCGCGGCGTCACTCCCTGCGGGGTGCTCCTCTATGCCATCCACGAGGGGGAGTGCGAGGTCGTCGTCCTCCTCTCGCTGGCGCGGCGCATCGGGGTCGCAGCCGCACTACTCGCCTCGGTACGCAGAGTTGCTCGCGCAGCTGGCTGCAGGCGCCTGTGGCTCATCACCACCAACGACAACCAGGCCGCCATCGACTTCTACAGCAGCCGTGGCTGGTCCCTCAAGGCCGTTCACCGAAACGCCGTCTCGGAGGCGCGTCGCATCAAACCCGAACTCCCGCTTTTCGGTCACAACGGAGTTCCCATCCGGGATGAGCTGGAGTTCGAGCTTCTCCTTGACACCGCCTAACAAGGCGCTGAAGCTGACACCAGAAAGCCTCTCGGCTACAACCTGTGGTATCGTCTGGCGGCGGGCGCGGCTGTTCCAGCGCTACCGGTCATCGCTTTCTGGTGCAGCTTAGCGCCAAAACGTTCGGCCTGAATAGAAAGGAGCATTGCTGATGAAGACACTCTTCTTCGGCGCAGGTCCCTTGGGGACTGTCTACGCACATCTGCTTCACGAGGCAGGCGGTGATGTGACTATGCTTGCCCGCGGCGAGCGGCATGACTGGATCAAGGAGAACGGTCTGGTCCTCCAGAACGAACTCACTGGAGAGAAAGGCTCATCGCGCGTCAACTTGGTGGACGGACTCAAGCCCGACGACGAATACGATCTGGTTATTGTTCTTATAAGAAGAAACAAGCTTGCCCCTGTCTTCGAGATTCTCGCGGCGAGCCCGGGTGTCAAGAATCTCCTGTTCATGGGCAACAATACACTTGGTTTCGATGCGTACCTGAAGCACTTGCCGGTCGAGAAGGTACTCTTTGGCTTTCCTGGTGCAGGTGGGGGGATTCGTGGACAAGTCGTCCACTACGCCGATCGAGAGAAGCCAAAGGGGAAGCGCAGAGCTGTGACAATTGGTGAGATAGATGGCCTGAGCAAAGAGAGAACGTTGGCGGTTAAATCCCTCTTTGAATCCGCTGGAGTTCCGGTTGATCTGACCACCGATATCGACGGGTGGCTCAAGTACCATGTCGCATTGGTCAGCCCTCTTGCCGGCGCTCTCTATAAGCACAATTGCGATAACTATCAGGCCGCGAAAGACAAGGAGACACTTTGTGCGTTGGTGAAGGCGGCCAAAGAGGGCGGTTGCGTGCTAAGGGCTCTTGGTTACACGAAACGCCAGCCGTTCGAGTTCAACCTGTTTTATTGGCTGCCGGAGTTCATGAGCAGGATGGCCGTGAAGGGGTTGCTCAAGAGCAAGTTCGCGGAGGTGGCCTTTGCTATGCACGCGAAGGCTGCTCGAGACGAGATGGGGGAACTTGCCCGCGAGTTCAAGGAACTGATCGAGAAGACGTCAGTTGACACACCGAACATAGATGTTCTGAGGAGCTTCATCGTCTGAGAAGGAAGGGCCGAACCAGTCGTTCAAGCGGACGTCCTAACGGGCGCCGCTTAACTCAACGTTGGACGGAGCCGCGCCGGATGGAGTTTTCACGATGACGCTGGACCTGGACCAATCGGTCGCGCAAGCGATGGAGACCGACGTACGGCTTTTGCCCCTCCTACCAGAGCTCCTGACCGACCTGTGGGAGTTGGGTCCCTCGGCCGAACAGGTTGTTGCCGCTCTCGAGTCGGTTGGCGTGGAGCCGGATTCCACCGTTCTCGATCTGGCCTGCGGGAAGGGCGCGGTGGCCGTGGCCCTTGCTGAGCAGCTGGGCGTCCGAGTTGAGGGCATCGACGCCTTCCAGCCGTTTCTGCAGGCGGCGCGGGCGCTAGCGACGGAGCGAGGCGTCTCCCATAGATGTCGCTTCGAGCAGGGAGACATTCGGAATCTGCTTGGGCAGGAAGAGCAGTACGATGTAGCCCTCCTGCTGAGCGTCGGGCCTGTGTTGGGGGACTATGAGCAGACCATTGCAGGCCTTCGGAGACTGGTTCGCGCGGGCGGGTACATCGTAATCGAGGATGGCTTCCTGGCCGACGGTGTGGCGCATCTGCCGCTGGCTGAAGGGTATGCTGGTCACTCGGAGACACTTCGCCGATTGACGGCTTGTGGTGACGTGGTTGCCCAGGAAGTCATCTGCCCGACGGAGCAGGCCCGGTCGGTCAACCAGAGGAACACCGACCTGATCCGACAGCGGGCGAGTCTCGTCAGAGCAAGCCACCCCGCCTTCGGCCAGTTGATTGACGAATATGTCGCGAGGCAGGAGCGTGAGACGCAGATTCTCGGTACGGACGTCCTTTGCGCCATCTGGGTCTTGCGACGGGCCTAGCAAAGTGGATTGCCCGTCCAACAAGGCGATGCAGACGGACGGCCGCTTCGCGGCCGCCGCTGATCGCCGATACGTTAGGCATACGCCATCAATGTGAATGACATAGAAAAGGAGTTTCAGTAAACATCATAGTTCAACAAAAGGATTCCTATGAAATTCAAAAATCATAGTAGTGTATTTGTAATTGTTATTTTAATCATTGTACAAATATCATGCAGAAAAAGTGAAAAAGAACAAGCTATAACAGTGCTACCAGATGCACAGGCCGGTTTCGTCAATCTCGAGCCAGACGTTTATCAGGTAGATAAGGTGGAGTATGCAGCACACAGCGGCACTATTGTCGTAACTGAGAACAGAAGCAAACCGGATTCCCGTTTGATTGCATTACCAATAGTACGAGTACATGCGATCGGCGACAGTATTGCAGAACCAATTCTTTATCTGAGTGGAGGGCCAGGTATTTCAAATATGGGATCTTACCGGTTTGTCAATGACTTAATCGAAAATCACGACATTGTCCTGGTCGGGTATCGGGGAGTAGATGGTTCTGTTGTCCTGGATTGTCCAGAAATTGATGAATTTTTCAGTAACCTCCCTGGGGATCTTACTGAACAGGTCACGCTTGATAGCATGGCTGCTGCTTATTCTCACTGTGCTAGGCGACTACAAAATCAGGGTATTGATACAGATGGCTATAATATAACAGAAGTGGTTCAAGATATGGAAGATGTTCGCCTTGCCCTTGGCTACAACCGCATTAATTTGTTGAGTTCGAGCTACGGCACGCGGCTTGCGATGATTTACGCCTGGATGTACCCTAAGAGTATTCATCGGTCCGCGATGATCAGCGTGAATCCTCCCGGGCATTTTGTTTGGCACCCTGACGTAATAGATGAACAAATAATGTATTACTCGAAGTTGTTTAAGAAAGACCCGGAATGTAGCGGTCGTACTGATGACCTTGCCGAAACCATTCGCGAAGCAGCACACAACATGCCTGACCACTGGCTATTCTTTCCTATAAAGAAAGGGAATGTACTGCTGGGTACCTTCATGATGCTCTACCATACAAGCACCGCCCCGAAAATATTCGATGCGTGGATTGCGGCTGGAGATGGTGACTGGAGTGGTTTAGCATTGTTATCAATTGCCGTAGATTTTATGCTTGAAGGAGCATCAGTATGGGGTGAGTCTGCTGCGAAGGCTCTGAGTGCTGATTACATATTTGATCCTGAAAGCGATCCACTTGCAGAATTAATGCCACCTAACTCAATTATTGGAGCTCCTGGCTCACTCGCCGGAATCGCTGGAGCAAAAGGCTGGCCGGCAAATATGATAGCCGATTCGCTACGACGGGTTCGACCTTCCGATGTACCTACCTTGCTAATAAGTGGTAACATTGATTTCTCAACCCCGGCAGGATTTGCGCGAGATGAGTTGTTGCCTTCTTTAAAAAATGGCCACCAGGTGATCCTGTCAGAGTTCGGTCATACGGGTGATGTCTGGGGGAAACAACCTGAGGCGCTGATTTATATGTTAAAGACATTCTATAATACGGGCGTTGTCGACGATTCCCGTTTTACCTATTCACCAATGAGTTTTAAAGTAGGTCTTAGCTACCCTACTATCATGAAATTGGGCGTGGCTGGAGCAATCTTTATCATAATGATATTATTGGGCATTATTTGGCTTGTTGTTAGGAAAATTCGTCGAAAGAAATTACATCAAAAAGCCCAATTAGCCTAATTTACATTTTCTTTTCCAGCGATATGATATTGTACAAGAAATGCAGTTTCATCATCAGACGTTTGCCTAACAAAGGCATCAAGCGGACACCTCCCTGCTTACGCAGGTCGACGTCCTTGATGCTGAAGTCGGTGCCGCTTATGCGTCGCCGTTAGGCCGCCGGTCGTTTGTGTTTCCCTGAACGAAGAAGCTCGGAGACTTTCTCGGAAAGCAAGACCTTCATCATAGACTGGTAGGGCACGTCGGCCCGATTCGCGATCATCTTGATGGTCTGGAGCAAGGATTCAGGAAGCCGAATTGAGATAGTCCTGCTAGTCGGTTTGAGGTTCGGGAACTGCACCCGGACCGCGCGTTGATAGTCAACATATTCAGACGATTCGCTCCGGGACCAGAACTTTCGTTCCTGGTCCTCAGAGTCAAACTTGGGAATCTTCTTGAGACGCTTCATCGTAAATCCTCCGCTCCTTCTTCGACATGTCCCGTGCCGAGATCACACGGATTTTGTTGGCTCGCACGGTGAACACTACAAACAGAAATCGCTCAACCCGGGTGCGTCCGAGACAAAAGAATCTGTCCTCGATGCGAGAATGTTCCGGGTCCGGGTATATCAGAAGGGGATAGCCAAAGAAGATTTCCTCAGCCTCCCACCACTCGACTCGGTGGAGGTCCCAGTTCTTGGACCGATTCCCCTTGTCCCAGTCAACTCCGGTGATCTGCCCGAAATCGATCATTTTGACATAGTCACATGACGTATATTACCAATATATATACTTCTCGAAGAAAGGCAAGCCCATTCCGGCGGCCTAATTGCATCCGTTAGGCCGACACGGGTGTGGCTGTCGATTGCCAGCCAACTTGGCCGTTTGTCCGATACACAACTCACGAGGGGAAAGCGATGCGAAATCCATTTGCCCGCGGCGTCGGCGGAGTCCTCAGCGCAGATATTGCGGTGCCAGATCATGAGCGGGAACTCAGCTTCTACTCACAGATCCTAACGACAGGGAGTGCCCCCCTTTGGCATGACGATCTGACGAACAATCGGGGGACACCGGTCATCGGCTTGGGGCCACGCTCCCCTGAACATGAGGTTCTCCCCTTGCAATGGCGGCACACGCCCTCGAACTTCGGGGCAGCGAACTAATGCACGGCAAGAGTGAGGACGGTCAAAGTCAGTGGGCCGTTCTTGTAGACCCCATGGGTGCTGCATTCGGCTTGATCCCCGTCGTTGGCCCCGAATGGGAGGTCCCAGACCAACCTGAAAACGTTGGTCGTATTTCCTGGCTGACGCTTGTGGTTTCGGACGTCTCGGCAGCGTGCGAATTCTATGAACAGGTCGTCGGATGGTCGACAGCCTCTGCCGACCTCGACGGCGGATGCGAAATGCGGCGGCCCGATGGGGGGTCTGCGGCGGAAATCTGCTATGCGGGCGGTGATAACGCCGGAATCCCACCCGTCTGGATACTCAGTCTGCCTGTCGATGACTTCGAGGAGAGTCTTCGACTCGTTCGCGAGAGCGGCGGCGAGATCATCAAGGGATCGATTGACGCCGGGCACGCCGTCATTCGAGACCCGGTCGGTGCTTGTATAGCGTTGCAGGCCGACAAGTGATGCGCAGCGGCCTACTAACAGGTAGGCCGCCGATTATGCTAAGATCCCTCAGCCGAGAGATTCGCCCTCGGGTTTACGGAGGAAGCCAACTCATGCGTTGTATGCTCGCAGTCGCGATTGTGGCTATGTCAGTGCTAGGCTGGGCGTCTGCGAAGTCTGGTATGGATCAACAAACTAGCCGAGGAAAATACGTAATGCAGATCTACTACCTTGAAATTGTGACCAACGACGTCGACTCAGTGTGTGCCGTGTACGCCGCAGCGAACGGACTGCAGTTCGGTGACCCCGACGCCGCACTCGGCAACGCGCGCACGGCAGCACTGCCAGGAGGAGGTCTCGTCGGAGTGCGTGAGCCTATGAGCGAGTCAGAGGAGCCCGTGGTTCGGCCCTACTGGCTCGTGGACGACATCGAATCTGCGGTCGCTGCAGCAGTAGATGCCGGCGCCCAAGTCGCCCATCCTCCGATGGAGATTCCCGGCCATGGTACATTCGCTATCTACATCGTGGGAGGAGTTCAACACGGCCTCTGGCAAAGATAGCGTTGGGCCAGCCAGTGAGCTGCGGCCTAACCAGCGCATCCAGGCCGATGGGTCAGCTTGTCACGCCGCTGGCGTGACAAGCGAAAGCGGGGA
>LJTR01000332.1 GCA_001303465.1 Phycisphaerae bacterium SG8_4 | reverse complement strand
ACGCTTCAAGTGCCGCCATGAAATCATCTACGATATCTTTGCTTGTTACATCGGCGATGTTCTTACCGCTGGCATCTCCAGCAATCTCATGTTCGTCGTCAATGCGATGTTCCTTCTGCGGTCCGGAACCTATCATTCGACACAGGCTTGATATCATCGCCTGGCCCGACACTTCCACTTGATACTTCAGTCGCTCTGTACATTCTATTCTACCACCCACCCTGGTCCCGCGTCCAATTGTAAGCCATGCACGGTTGGCCTCGACATGTATCCAGACGCCGCTTCCTCCGGCCTCGGATGACTTTTCGATTTCTCTGAGTGCCGGTATGACAACATCTTTGGAATGCCGTCTTTCGCAGAAGGAATCCGATCGCTCCTTCACGGCCACCATCGTGTCATCATCGCGCTGACGATCTTTCTTGATAGGCTCTCGTCGTTCTTGTTGCCGCTTACGCATACTTGACCTCGCTTTCTTCCTTCTTGTCCTGTATGAATTACAATAAGCGTACATCTCCCGCAGAGAATGAATCGGCCTTTTGTCGCCCGGACTTTAGTATCAGAACGTCATTGCGGCAGGGGATTCAATCCTCGGGAGTCAATAGCAAACAGCAAATCTGTCCCGAGCCAGTCGAAGGATTTCGCTGATCTACACAGTTGTCTGTTCGCTACACAGGTGTAGGGTGGGCACCGCCCACTGTCCTTTACGATGCCGGGTGCATTGGCGTGTTACTTTGCAGGCCTTTGCCGGTCAGGGGATCGACCTGACCGACGTGGATAGGATAGGTATTGGTCGGGGTAGAGAAGCCGGCTTGACGGCACCGGGCGGCACAGGGACGATATTCATTGATGATATCGCCCTGTATCGTCCCGCTCACTGAACGGCAGCAGGACTCTCCATGTAGGGCAAGCACACACAGAGGCGAACAAAAATGTAAAGATCTCGGAGCAAAATCTGGTAGAATAGCCTATTGGAAGGTTCGGCCGCGGTACCAACCGGCCTGTGCACGGATTTTGACTGAACTTGTTACGAGGGTGAATAGGTCAATCCATCATGAAGAAGATGCCTTGGATATTCTGCCTGATCTGCACAGCCTGCGTGCAGGCTCAACATGTTTCCGAAAGTGAAGTTCGGACTTATGCAGGTCTGTGGCTGAGGAGAAATCCTCTCTCAGTGCGCTACCAGGAGAAACAGATTCTCCCCCTGGCGATCAGAAGCATCGAACTGGCCCAACTGGGGCAACTGCACTTGCCCCTCTACATAATCCATCTGCATCCGCGTGGATACGTTGTTATGAACAGCGACCGTCGACTCAAACCCGTTTTGTGTTTCAGCATCTCGGGCGACGTTAACCTGGAGGATAGAGAGAATAACGCATTCTACCACCTTCTCGTCATCCAGAGCGAAAAGAACACGCAGCGGCTCTCCTCCAAGCTTTCAAACGCCCCGGTCTCGCCACAATGGAATGCACGACCCGGAGTCCGGCTGATGGGTGAGACAGTTGGAGATGGTTTTGGTGAAGATGGTGTCATTGGACCACTGCTTGGAACTTCATGGGACCAGTCAAATCACTATAATGAGTATTGTCCTTTGGCTCCCGATGCATCTGATGAATGTGATGGCCGTGTCCCCGTAGGATGTGTCGCGACCGCCTTTGCTCAGGTGATGAAGTATCATGAATGGCCATATTGGGGAACTGGTTCGATGACCCATGAGGACATCGAGGGCACTGTTACTGGCACACATACCGCAGCATTTTCAGATCCCTACGAATGGTGGAATATGCAGAACGAATATTATGCATGGGGGATTGAACCGGAGGAGGCAGCAGACGCGGTCTCGGAGCTGATGTACGAACTGGGAGTTGCCGCCAAAATGGACTATGAAAATGAACTCTCCACTGCCAGTCCGGAAGAACTTGGCCTAGGAATTCAGAAGCATTTCTATTACGAACCGCTGACCCACACCGAATCCTCTGATTTCGATCAGTTTGTGAACTCCGTCCTGGAAGACCTGGCCGACCAGCGGCCGTGCATTGCCAGTATACCAGGCCACTCACTGGTCATTGATGGGCATATGAAGCAGGGACAAGACAACTACTTCCATATCAATTATGGGTTTTCCGGCCAGAACGACGGCTGGTACTTGCTGGACAACGTCCAGAATGAGCCAATCACTGACGTCTTCACCGGGATCCGTCCCATGCTTACAGCCCTTCATTTGGGCACCGAATATACGACGAATGGCATAGAACTGAGGTGGGCACTTCCCAAGACACGGAGCAGGGAAGTAACGCAGATCGATGTGCTCAAACAGAATACGGTTGTAGGTACGTGGAAGGACGAAGCCGAGCATTTCAGCACGTTCGAGGTTACGTCGACAAGTGATTACAAGGATTGGTCTGTGTCTTCGACGGGATATGTCGGAAACTGTTACCACAAGCCCGGCGGCGGCTACACCAATCGAGAGTATCATCTTACTTCGGCCAGCCCTTTTCGGCCCACTTCGGAGACCCGGTTGACTTTCAGGGCCAGGTATGTTCTGGGAGAAGATGGCTTTTCCGTGCGAGTATCACATGACAACGGCAGCAGTTTCTCATCCGTGTGGTCCGTTTCAGACTCTTCTCAAGACGACTGGACAGAGGTACAGATTCCGCTTGAGGCGTTTTCCCATCAGGACGTCCTGATTCGATTTGAGTATATGCCCGGCAATTATTATGCTCACGGCGGAGTGTGGATCGATGATATACAACTGGTTTCGGCGCAGTGGTATGACTGGAGCGTAATTCGCGAGGTCAGCGAGCTGATGACATACCAGGAGGAGAGCACAACGAGCATCCTGGATCACGCCGAGCATTTCGGCACGTTTGAGGTTACCTCGACAAGCGATTACGAGGACTGGTCTGTGTCTTCTACGGGATACAACGGAAACTGTTTCTACAAGCCCGGAGGTGGCTACGGTAATCGGCAATACCACCTTACGTCCACCAGCGCTTTTCGGCCTGGACGAGATACCAGGCTGGCCTTCAAGGCCAGGTATCTTTTGAGTGAAGACGCTTTTCGAGTGCTTATCTCTATTGACAATGGGAGTAGCTTCCTGCCGTTGTGGTCCGCATCCAACACTTTTCGAAAGAACTGGACAGAAATACAGATTCCACTTGAGGCGTTCTCCGAGCAGGACATACGGATTAGGTTCGAGTATCTGCCCGGCAACTACTATCCTGACGGCGGAATATGGATTGATGAGATACGCCTGATTGACGTCACCGGGACCGATCATTTCAAATATCCTGTGTATCACACATCGCTGGGCAATCTTCCGGAAGGGATCAATATCCTGGCGTATCAAGTCGTGTCCGACGGGCAAATCCATTCTCGGTCCGAAGCATTCAGCATAGATGTCTCACCTGCCGGAGCGATATCATCACCATATTTCCCGCACCATGCTCCTGACACAGACGCCAGGTAGCATCTGCAACGGGGTACGAAGTATTTGGCCCTGGATTTCTCTTGAAAAACTCGGCCTAATATGGTATAATACCTACCTAACATGAGATATTGACCTAATAATGCAACTCATAAGTTCAGTTTCGGGCCATTTGGGTATTGGAAACAGTTCATCACACCATATCTTGACGACGGGAGGCAAGTTTTTATGACAAAAAGGAGAAGATGTGACAATTGTTTCTTCTCGACCTACGCCGCAAGCAGCGGCAGGCCCGCTCTGATTTGCAGACAAAAAAAGGGCTCCGAGGGCCGCTGGATCGTTCGCCCGCTGCTGGGCAAGTGCCCCAATTTCTACCCTTCCCGCGCCGCCACACCGGGAAGCGGCATACCGCGCGCGATCCCCCTGACCCGAGGCCTGTTCGCGATCGTCGACGCCGCCGACTACGAACGCCTTAGCCGCCACACATGGTTCGCCGAAGGCACGGCACAGAATTGCTACGCCGTCCGCAAGCAAGACGGCAGGAGCATCAAAATGCACCGCGAGATCACCTGCGCCCCCGACCATCTCGTCGTCGACCACGTAGACCACGACGGCCTGAACAACCGCCAAGCCAACCTGCGCTTGTGTACATTCGCCGAGAACTGCCGGAACCTGCGCAGCATCCGCCACAAGACCTCGAAGTACAAAGGCGTCCACTGGCACAAGGGGTGTGGCAAATGGGCCGCCCAGATAACCGCCAACAACAAGCGCCACCACCTCGGCTATTTCGTCAAAGAAATCGACGCCGCCAGAGCCTACGACCGAGCCGCCCCCAAATACCACGGCCGGTTCGCCCACCTCAACCTACCCGCCTATCACAACACAACCACTTGTTGCCTCTCGAGTTCAGAACTTATAGAATCAGCGACGTGCGAACAGCGAAGACCAGGATTCGGCGACGAGCCCTTTGGGTGCCGACTATGACAGATCGAGGACACCGCTCAGCTCGGAAATGAAGAAATGACAGCGGCATTCAGACCGGCAGTATTGCCAGACGACAAGAGATTGTTTTCTTATCCGATCATTATCGGATTGGCTGTTTGTGCAGTCGGAGTCTTTCTCGTCAACGTGATAATGATCGTTTTGCCGCTGATCATCCTGGCAGTGTTCCCTGGATTACCCGTTCTCTTTCACTTGGTCTATCATATTTTTGTGAAGATCGAGATTCTGTCGGACAAAATCATCGTCACCGACCATGTGTCTGATTCTGTTGTCAAAATCAAAAGCCACCAGGAGATCGCATTCTCCGAGATCCGCTACATTTACTACCTGGGAAAGGAAATCAATCTTCTTTCCAATCTTAGAAGCAGGCTCAAGAAGTTCAAAATACCGGCTGAGGAAATGAACTACACAAAAGGCCATCTCATCGACCACTATGGCATTCCAGAGGATGTGTACGAGAAGTTTGAAGAAAGCTCGCAGAAGACGCTGACCGATTTTACGGCAACCGGTGTTCTCATGAAGCTGGATGAAATCTACAGGAAGTACAATGTCACAGCAGAAACAAAGGGCAGCATCAAGAAGGCGTTGAAGAATGACTCGAATTTCAATTTCGAGTATCTGAAGACAGCACTTAGCCATCATGTGGTGAGTGCCGCGGATCTGGAGGATTTGGGAGATGAATTTGCCACAATAGACGCTGATATTCTTACGCCATTCCTTCTGACCAAAGTGAATCTGGCGAAATATCTGAAGGTCGCAAAACAGCGGAATGGGGCACACCTTACAGCCAGAACTGACAATGGTCTCGTACTTTCCAGCGAGAATGGCACCAACAAAGTTTACCTGATGCGTTTTCACGACTTGTCTAGGGCCGATCTGCATAGATTTATAGGCACAGTGAACAGCAGGCGACCCGGCATCAGCTACCTCGTGACCAAAAAGGAACACAAACACCTCTTCGGAAATCGGATTGGATAGAGAATGGGACATACGACGGGTGAAAAGGTCTACCGGAATCTTGGGAAGAAGATCGATAGTCTGCAAACCAGAGCCCCATGGAGTGCCGCTTTCCGCGAGATTGTGAAGACGCTCTTTACTCTCGAGCAAGCGGATCTAGTCACTAAAATGCCATATGGTTTGGCCAGTCTTGATGAAATCCAAAAGGTCACCAAATATGAAAGGACCAGGCTGGAACGCACGCTTGGGAGCTTATGTTCACAGGGCCTGGTCATGGATTTGTGGATACGAGAAGAGTACCGCTATATGCCCTCACCGATGATCGTAGGGATATTCGAGCTGGTTATGATGCGAACGGGTGATGGCCTCGGTTCGAAGAGGTGGGCGGATCTTTTTCACCAATACTTGCATGGAGACGACGCTTTCCACAAGGCAAATTTCGGCCCCGGGAAGAAAGTGTCAGTCATGAGGACGCTGGTACACGAGGAAGCTGTGCCGGAAGAACATA
>LJTR01000331.1 GCA_001303465.1 Phycisphaerae bacterium SG8_4 | reverse complement strand
CGCTTGTTCTCTCGCTCGTTTTTCCGTCCCAACCGCAAGATATTTCCCGAACTCATCCGGCGGCAGCATCGAGACTACGAGGGACTCAGGGATCAGCGACAGATACAAATGGTGTTCCATAACACTTCTCCTTAACAAAACCAAGTTCGAGCCGAATCGAAATGCAATCCAGGACATGCCAAAGCGGATATATGAGCTTTGTCCGGCACCTCGCAAACCCACACCGGCGAACCTCTTGAGCGCACCGCAAGCGCGTCAATTGTGATCCCAAGATAACATCTTCTCGCGATCATGCCGAGCCTCTTTCAAAGTCGAAACTTTTTCTCAGATGTGCCGGGCACCATGAGTAGTCGTCGAAATTAATTTTAACACAGCGGCTGCGACTGTGCAACAATTGTTGTTGAAAAAAAATTCCATGCGGCTCAGTCATCGGAGAAAGTCAGCGCCAAGCCCATCCTGCCAGTCGGTACACAAGGCAAACTGGGAGTCTCATTTTTCCTCGCTCGGCGGCGATTGAATGAGTATATTATTGCGATGAGAATAATTGCCGGTTCAAAACGCCGAATGAAACTACTGAGCCCCGCGACGGGCAGTTCGCGACCGATTACCGACAGGGTTAAGGAGTCTCTCTTCAGCGTGCTTTACAGATACGATCTGCCAGCAGTCGCCGTAGTAGCGGATCTGTTCTGCGGCGTCGGCTCGCTGGGGCTCGAATCTTTGAGCAGAGGAGCCCGGTTTGTGACTTTCGTCGAGAACGACCCGGGAATAATCGCGACGTTGAACGCCAATATCGAGAGAGCCGGCTTTGTTGAAAACTCAAAAGTCATAAGGGCAGATGCATTCAGGATCGCGCCAGCCGTGGGAACCGGTGAGGACGATTACGATCTTGTCTTCGTCGATCCGCCGTACGCAACTTCCAGGAACGTCCGGGCCGATTCGCCCTTGAGCGGCCTTCTGGGTTTATGGGTCGATCAGGTCGCCGCCAATGGAATTGTAGTCGTGAGGACTGCCAAGGACGTGACCTTGCTGGATCAGTACGGACAGTTTCGAATAGAAGAACGACGCGAATGGGCGACCATGGCAGTAACCATCCTGGCGAAAAGCAAAACGTGAGTAGCAAGAGCTTTTTACGCAATACGCAACACGCAATACGAATAAATGACAAACAGGCAAGCTGCAATAAAGGTCATCAAACAATTGCGCCGCAGCGGCTTTCAAGCCCTGATGGCCGGCGGCTGCGTGCGCGACATGTTGCTCGGCCGGCGAGCCAAGGATTACGACGTCGCCACCGACGCGCAGCCCAAAGATGTGATAAGATTATTCAAGCGCACGCTGAAGGTCGGCGCAAAGTTCGGTGTGGTGATCGTTCTGACCGATGACAGGCAAGTTGAAGTCGCAACATTCAGAACAGAGACCGGATACGCCGACGGCAGACACCCCGGTTCGGTCGAGTTCTCCGGCGCCGCCGAAGACGCAAGCCGAAGGGATTTTACAATCAACGGCATTTTTTACGATCCTTTGCAGAAAGGGGTCATCGACTACGTCGATGGACAGGCGGATATCAAAGCCCGGGTCGTGCGAACCATCGGCAGGCCCTCCGAACGGTTCGGCGAAGACTATCTGAGAATGCTGCGCGCCGTGCGTTTCTCGACGCAACTCGGCTTCGAGATCGAGCCTGAGACGTGGCAAGCGATTCGCCGCAACGCGCCGAACATTGCAAGGATAAGCGGCGAGCGAATCGCCATGGAATTGGAGGGCATCCTTGCCGGCCCCAACCGCGCCGCCGGGGCGTCAATGTTGATCGCCAGCGGCCTGGCCGAGACAATTTTCCCCGCCCTGCCGCACGGGCAGGCACAGAGTGCGGTCGGCATCCTGAAGCAACTGCGAAAGAAAGTCGATTTTGCGCTCGCCCTGGCCGGCTTCTTCGCAAGAGCTGAGACGGATATAGCAATCCAGAGTTGTGACATCCTGAAACTCAGCAGAAGCCAGAACAAGCACATAAAGTTCTTGTTGGCCAACAGAGGCAGGCTGCTTGATGAGCGAATGTCTTTGGCACAATTGAAGAAGATTCTCGCCGAGCCTTATTTCTGGGACTTGTACGAATTGCAGCGAGCGATTCAAAAAGCCGGAAGTGACGGCCTCAAGGGTGTTGCACCGCTGATGCGCCTGCGCAGGAGAATAAAGGCATTGGGTGACGTCGAGCTGCAACCCAAATCACTGCTCGATGGTCATGACCTGATCCGATTAGGCGCAGTCCCTGGTCCGGATCTGGGGCAACTCGCCGAAGAGATGTACATAGCCCAGCTCGAAGGAACACTCCGCACAGCCGACCAGGCAGGGCAATGGGCAAGAAGATGGCTGCAAAAACGCAGGGCGGTAGAAGAATAATGCAACCCTTCACACTGCTGATCAAACCGTCCGGCTCGGACTGCAATATCGATTGCGAATACTGTTTCTACAAGGGCCGACCCTCGCAGTTCGGCCACGGCAAGCAGCGAATGAGCGAGCAGGTGCTTGATAAGCTCGTCAAAGATTACATGAGGCTGGGCTTTTCCGTGGCCGGTTTTGCATGGCAAGGCGGGGAACCTACGCTGATGGGTGTGGATTTCTTCGGCAAGGCGGTCAATTTGCAGAAACGATACGGCACTGCCGGCCAACAAGTCAGCAACACGTTGCAGACCAACGCAGTCCTGCTCGACGACAACTGGTGCCGTTTCTTCGCCGCCAACAGGTTTCTTCTCGGCATTAGCATCGACGGACCGAAGGAATTTCACGACAGGCATCGGCTCGACCATTCCGGCGCCGGTACGTTTTACAGAGTGATGCGAGGTATCGAAACGTGCAAGAAACACGGCGTCGAATTCAGTGCTCTGATCCTGCTGAACGCCCGCAATGTTGAGCATCCACAGAAGATTTTCGATTTCGTAGTAGAAAACGAGCTGACCTACCTGCAGTTCATCCCATGTGTTGAGACGGACCCCACGACCGGGGAGCCGGCGGACTTTTCAATCGCAGCGAAGCAGTACGGCGACTTTCTGTGCAGGCTGTTCGACCTCTGGTACGACTACGGCCCCGAAAAGCTGAACATCAGGGAATTCGACTCTCTGGTGACCCACTACGTCATGGGCAAACACACGATCTGCACATACAGCAAACAATGCGCAGGCTTTGTCGTCGTCGAGCATACCGGCGACGTCTTCTGCTGCGAATTCTTTGTACAACCCGAGTGGCGATTGGGCAATATTCTCGAAACGCCCCTGGCCAGACTCGCAGCCGACGAGAAGAAACGATCCTTCGCACGGGCCAAGACAAAGCTCTGCAACAAATGCATGGTTTGCAACCACCTCGAGATCTGTCGTGGCGGGTGCATGAAAGATCGAACCAGACTCAACGAGCATAGAGGATCGAGCATAGAGAATCGAGAAAGCTACTTCTGCAACAGCTACAGACAATTCTTCGACCATAGCCTGCCGAGATTTATGCAAATCGCCGCGGCGATAGAAAACGGTTCGCTGACAAGACGCACCCGCTCGGCAGAGAAGATCAGGCTGTACATCGAATAATAGCTGAATGTGGAGGGGAGAATCAGAAAAGCCTGGAACCACCGGCGTATCGCTGCTATCATCTCATGTGTGAATCAAGGGTGCCATAATGATAAACAGTATTCTCAAACCCCTGACAACAGTTCTTGTTGCTGGCTCAATCGCATTGAACACAGTATGCGCCGGCGAGCGTTTTGATGTCGGCGTGTGCACGCACTTCAGCCAGAACAAAGGCATCGTCGAGATGAACCTGCGGAGCATGAAACACGCCGGTATCACCTCGATCCGCGATGAAGCGGGCTGGTCGAGCCTCGAACGGGAAAGGGGCAGGTTGGTTATGCCGGAACGGCTCGATCAGTACGTTCGCAAGGCAAGTGCCGCGGGTCTTGACGTGCTGCTAATCCTCGACTATTCCAACCGCCTTTACGACGACGGCGACCGCCCGCGCTCGCCGGAAGCGATAGAAGGATTCTGCCGCTATGCGGAATTCGCGGTGCGCCATTTCGGAAAGGACGTAAACCTATACGAAGTCTGGAACGAGTGGGACATCGGGATCGGCCTGCGACCACCTTACAACGTGGGCGGCTCTCCCGAGGACTACGTCAAGCTGCTCAAGGCCGTTTACCCCCGCATGAAGGCCATCGATCCGGACATAACCGTCATGGGCGGCGGATCTACGAGCGGCGGCGTGAAAAAGGGCTGGCTCGAGGATATTATCAAACTCGATGCTCTCGATTACTGTGACGCCATCTCGATCCACAGCTACAACTACAGCGCCCGATTCCCCGAGCGATCTCCGGAAACCTGCTCGGAATGGATGACCGGCGTACAGAACATGCTGCGCAGATACAACGGCGGCACCGGCGTGCCCTTCTACGTCACGGAGATGGGCTGGCCCAATCACATCGGCAGAACGGGAACAGCGCCGGAATTGTCGGCGTCATATCTGGCCCGGCTGTATCTGCTCGCGCGAACATCGCCATCGTTTCGAGGAATCTGGTGGTACGATTTCCAGGATGATGGCTGGAACGCTGAGCACAACGAGAATAACTTCGGTCTGGTCCGTCCGGATCTAACGCCCAAGCCTGGCTATCATGTTTTGACCGACATCTCGGATCTGATTGCCAACGGTCAATATGTTGGCCGCATCCGGTCAAACAACAAGAATGTCGAGATCATCCACTTCACACGCGAAGGCCACGACACATGGGCAGTGTGGTCTTCGGATGACGGGGATTATCAGGTCATCGTGAAGACAGATTCTCCCGCCGGCGATCTTACAATTCATCAGTTGGGACACAAACCGTACCGGATCGGCTGGGGATTCCGCGACTGGGTCAGCCGCAGAGGCGAGTTTATTCCGGACCGACTTTCGATTGTCGTAGGCTCTCGGCCGGTGTTGATCAGCGGCGATATGACAGATGTCTCGGTCTTGCACACAATTCCGAGAATGAGAGAGACAGCTAACGAAGAAAAGAAATAGAGTCAGTCCGACTAACGCATTGAGGAGCGACCATGAATACATCCATGTACACACGCCGGGGCTTTGTAAAGGCAATAGGTTTGGGAGCAGCTACGCTCCGAATGCCGGAGCGTTTGTTAGCCGCGGGCAAAAAGAGACCTAATGTTCTGTTTATCGCTGTCGATGATTTGCGCCCGCAGCTCGGCTGCTACGGTCACGAGCAGATGATCTCACCCAACATCGACAGGCTCGCCTCGGAAGGCATCACCTTCCTGCGCTCGTATTGCCAGGTGCCGGTCTGCGGGGCCTCGCGAGCCAGTCTTATGACGGGGACGCGGCCCACTCCGGACAGATTTCTCGGCTACGCCACGTGGGCCGAGAAGGACCTGCCGGGCGCACTTAGCGTTGGCGAGCATTTCAGGAACAACGGATACCATACAATATCGAACGGCAAGATCTTTCACCACAGGGCCGACTGCCGGAATAGCTGGAGCGAGCCGGCCTGGCGCCCGGGCGGTGATTGGCGTAATTACATGCTGGAAGAAAACCAGAAGCTGAACCGCCGCAAAGAAAAACCGGCCGGTCCTGCGTATGAGTGCGCCGACGTTCCAGATAACGCCTATTTCGATGGCGGGATCGCAGACAAGGGGATTTCAGACCTTCGCCGGCTAAAGGATATGAATGCGCCGTTCTTCCTGGCCCTTGGATTCCTGAAGCCTCACCTGCCCTTTAATGCTCCGAAGAAATACTGGGACATGTACAAGCCTGAGGAAATCGACCTGGCCGATAATCCGTTCAGACCCAAAGGTGCACCCGATGCCGCCCTGCACAACTGGGGCGAACTGCGGGCCTATCACGGCATTCCACCGAAAGGCCCTCTGCCTGAGCAGCT
>LJTR01000330.1 GCA_001303465.1 Phycisphaerae bacterium SG8_4 | reverse complement strand
ATCTCGACCGCGATACCCGCATCATAACAAAGTCCACCGATTGCCTGCCGTTGGGCCTCGGTCAATACGCCACAACTGGACTCGGGCCGAAGCACCATGTCACCCCACACGTAGGGCCCGCCAAGTCCGTCGCCTCCCCGCGTGTATGCCTTCTGTCCCCTCGTGCCGGCAACGCGAATCGAAAACTCGTTGACACCTATCTGGGTCGCGGGATATTCGTAGTAGCGCATAACCTGGGCCAGAGCCGTCGCGACACACCCGCACGGGTACTGATCCGGCGTATAGTAGTTGAACGTATCGTACCCGCAGGCAGTCTTCTGACCCCACCTGCTCTGGACCAGCGGTATCACACGGATATCGCTGATACACATCAGGCTCATCAATCCGAATGCGTCAGCCGGGGTCTCTGCAATGTCGATGAAGTGCCGCCATTTGCCCTGAGGGGCGTCGGGTGCCGCGGCCCCAAGATCCATCAACAGCCTAAACGTATCGCGAGCAGCCGCGACCCGACCGTTGAGGTCGTTTGTCACCAACACCCCCAGAGGATTGTCGAACGAAGGGTCGTAAGTCCCGTCATCGGCAAAGCCGATGATCGGCTCAACCGAATCTTCGGCCGAGACGATCACAAATCCCGAAGGCTGCAAATAGACAATGTGATAGGCCGCCCTTGCGGCCTTGTTCGTGAAGGTTTCAACCTTTGTCACTCGCCTGCCAAGGTTCGTGCCGAGCGGCTGCCGGGCGGCTTTGAGCCAGCCGGTGACGACCATCTCAGCATCAAGCGCCGTCATCGGCCGGGCCCACAGACCGGCACACAGCAGCAATACTGCCAAAACAGCCGCAAAAGCAATGCGATTAGATCTCATCAAACCTGTTTCTCAAACGAATGTCGATAACTTCGGCCACTGGTGATGTGCGAGGATACTGCCCCCAAGCAAGTGCATAAGCTCAAGCATAATCGACTGCACACCATCTCACCCTGCTACTTCGGTTAGGAAGCTTCACACCAAAAACCATTATACTCCCTGACACCTCCAGGTCAAGGCAATAACGCACATCTGGCAGTGACGATGGGTGCTTGTGCGCACTGAACACAGTGCTCGCAACTAGGCTTTGTCTGAAAACTCCGTCGTCGGCCCGAGAGCGAGCGTTTCTTCGGCTGGCAAAGACGGCGAAGCAGGCGATATTGGTTTTATCGTCGATGCAGCCGGATGCAGTCAGGCGGAGAATAAGCCGCTCGAAGCCAGATCGAGTTTTCAGACAGAGCCTAGGGGTGGACATTCGACAGCTTCTCGATTCCATAGTTGCTGCTGACAAACTGATTGGCAGCAGGCAACTGCTCACGCGAGATAACAATCGATGGACTGTTGAGCTCAAACTCTACCACATCGTACTTGGACTGGGGATTGAGCTTCTGAGCCTCGAGGATGTCCGCGACTGAACGTATCTTCATGCCGTTGAATTTGCTGACAACTATCTGGCCGAGACCGGTGTAACCCAGGTTAATCGGGGCAGGCAGTACGTAGCTGAGTATGACCACGTCCCTGCGCTCGTCGGTGGGTTTGAAGGCGAGGTCTCGGTAGTAGTGGTACAGGTGTGAAGGGGCTTCGCCCGCCAGGTCGTCACCGAACTCCTTCATGTACTCGCGCGTGAGCTTCTGCAGGACGAAACCCGCCGTGACGACATACTCGGGCTGTCTGTCGAATTCATGAAACGGCACGAGCATTTCGGAGGCCTTGAAATTCTTCACGTTAGCCCGGATCTTTTCTTTGCGGCCCTCGCGCCAGATATCGAACAGCACGCTTTCTTCGACGGCCTTGCCCGTTATGAGATGATCGAACGACAGCCATCCATACTTGTCGTGCTCGAAGCGCCCGTGAGGATCGAGCCCGTGGCCGTCGATTCTCAGGATAACGTCGCCTTTTTTCAAGACGTCACTTCCGGTCCCCAGGTTGTACACGTCGGCCACGTAGGTGCCTCCGCCAAGTGACGCGGGCATCTTAAGGAAGGATCGCATTGCCGGGTCAAGAAGTTCCGAGATCGCAAATCCTACCTCTCCAAAGCCTTTGTAATCGCCTTTGCGTACGGCCTCCAGAAACCCATTGATGGTCTCAGTCGGGATCAGACCGGCTTCTTTGTCCCTGCTGGACCAGCATGCTATGCCGATGGGCGATTCGCCGGCACAGTAGACTTCCCCCTTGCCCGTACGTTGCGAGGTATTGGCGATCACATAGCGCAGACGTTGTCCGTGCGAAGTCCGCGTCATCTCGACGCTGGCGCGGTCAAGATGGCCCCGCCCGTTGAAGAGGCGGCTGTCGGCCGAAAGCCAGTAGGAGTCAAGTTCCGCCCCCTTGGGATATTCGGCCACAAACGTCAGCGGCTTCAAAGGCTTGCTCAACTGGTTCGGGTCCAATCGGATCAGGCAGAGATTGCTGCGGTAGTCGACAACTAGCAATTCGGCGCCGACAAATTCATTTTGGCCGTACCTGAGGGCCTTGGCGAAGGCAAGATTCACAACGTTCTCGGCAGTCGTCAGCACTTCATAAGCGCCGACCGCGCAGCCGCACGCCCAGTTCCGCGACAGACCCCTGTTCTTCCAAGGTTCGCTCAGATCATAGCCGTGGGCCGAAGTCTCCAGAAAGACTATGGAATCTTTCATTTCGTCGGTCAAATCGATCCGGGCCGCTGCCCCGGACGCACAGGGCGCGAAGACCGCGCCGGCCATTACAGCTATGTAAATCATCTGTCTCTTCATGGGCTCGTCTCCATGCGCGCCTCGGCGGGTATGCGATATTTCTTCAAGATGGGTTCATGCCTCAGGCGCGCCTTCTCGGCGTCGATCGGAAGGATGCGATTATTGCCCATGAACGTTATTTCGTAAAACTTTTCGGTGGTCTGCTCGAAAGCTTTCTGGACGTCATCGAGGCCGTGTATCTTGACGCCGCTGATACTATCGACCACCTGGCTCTTGAACGGGTCGGCGTAGGAGTTGATTTCGTCGGACATGATTGCCGAGAGGACGACATATTCTTTTCGCTGCCGGTCGGCATTGAGCTTCATCGAATGCGCAAAAAGGTAGCGCAGGTAGAAAGGTATGTCCCTTGGCCACTGTCTGCCCCAGGTTTCGAGGAAGTTCCGCGTGGCGGGCACGAACACAAGGCCGGCAAAGCACACGTACGGAGGCGGACGGTCATACTGGCGCGCCTGTTCGAAAATTGGCCGATTCAACGCAATGGTGGCAGTTGCCGTCATCCTCTTGCCCTGGCGATAGAACGTCAGCTCGGTCGTTTCGCCGATCTGCTTGGCCTCGACCACCTCCGAGATCGACAATCTAAGACCGTGTATGACTACAGTTCCATCGTTGTCGATGTTATAGTCGTCGATTCGTGTCATCACGTCGGCCGGCTTGAGGACCGATTCGAGCGAAGAGTGCATCACCGTATCGAGCACGACGACGCCGTCCTCTTCTGGCGGAACCTGGAGGTAGTCTCTGTAGCTGGGGTTGTGCAGACCCGGATAGAAGATTGTCCCCATGGATCCGAAGCCGTCATATCTTCCGTCCTCGACATCTTTGAGAAAATGCCTGATCACGGTCGTAGGAATCATGTAGCCTATGTTGTCGGCCTCGGTCAGCCCCTGGAAGGCGACGCCGACGACCTGACCATCCTGTATGACCGGGCCGCCGCTGTTGCCCGGGTTGATTGCGGCGTCGGTCTGGATGACGAGATGTTTGTCGGCACCGGTGTGAACGTATGTGTCCATCTCTATGCGCGAAACCACACCTTCGGTGACGGATATCCGATCGCCGCCGACGGGAAAACCATACGTTGAGACCGTGCTGTTGACCTCTGGAATTCCCGCCAGTTCCAGGGCGGCGGTGCCCTCGAAGAAACTCGCGTCATCTACGGCAAGCATCGCCAGATCGCAGTCGTGCCCAACAAAGACAACCCGGGCCACAAACCGCCTGGCGATATTCTCTTTCCTCAATTCAACGTATCTGCTGTTACTGACGTTGTGTGCGTTGGTAAGGATCTTGTTGCCGGCAACAACAAATCCCGAGCCTGAGATTCTGCTCAACGGCGCCCTCTTCCAAGGCGTTACATGATCGAAATCCTGCTTGACACTCCTGATGAGGATCACAGATTCGTGCGGACGCGATAGTCCGGCCCGGAGCGATGAACTCAGGCTTGTACATTCGATCGACAAGGCAAGGGCGGCCACAAATACGAGCTTTCGATAACGCATATCCAAACACCTCGATAAATGAAGAAATCATCTGCCTATACTGCAACTTCTTCTTGAGTGTTCGCAATCATAGGCTCTTTTGGCAGAGAATGGAAGGACATTTTGCCCCGGACAAGTTCACAGGGTCTGAGGTAACCGGTCGAGCGGTGGAGCGGGTGCATGTTGTCGAACAGTGAGGTTATCCGGATGGAACACGCGGTTTATCTGGCAAGATTCAGGGACACGTATCTGCGGAGCGGACATTCGCACAACATAAGCGGAGATTCGCCCAACTTAGTGGTGGAGCCGAACTCGAAGGACTTCGCGCAATGCGACTGCGACTGTCTAAGGCACGCAATAACGTCAGTGCCCGAGAATGCCTTCACAGGAGCGAGGTCCTCGAATCCGGACCTATAGCAAGGAAAGTCCTTCGAACAGTCCATCTCAGCCATGATTCTCTGAACATCAGCTTCTTGTCCGGCCGTCAATTCCATTGTGACAACCTCCAGCTAGGCTCTGCCATTATGGTACCTGCTCACAACTAGTACGATCTTACATGTGACGCGATGGGTCTGTCAATTGCGACAGAGATGAAAATTGAAAAAAACCTGCCCAGGGGACAAAGTTGCGACATCAGAGACTTGAGAGAACCACGAGTCTCCATGCTCGCAGCCTTCGTTTGGGACCATATAACACTAATGTGGGTCGAGATGAATGCCGATAAAACATCTGGAGTTGATGAGAAGCATTTGATGGTGAGTGAGAGGGCGGCAAGATGATTGAGCCTAAGAGCCAGAATGTGAACTGCCCACGATGTAGCCGTCAAGAAGTACATTTCGACTGCGAGATTGGTTTCTACTGTACTGCTTGCGGCCGGCAGTTCAGTCCCGAAGAGGCCAAGGTGCTCGTCGAACATCAAGTCTTTCAGACAGGAGCCGACTGAGAGCTATTTCTTCTTGACGCGGATCCAATGGGCCCTAAAGTCGTGGGTGACGGCCTCGATGAGGGTGTCGGCGAGGCGGCCGTAAGCGTTTTCCGGATTATCGGCGTCGAAGGTGAAACTCTTGTCGCCGAAGATCTCGACGCCGCCGACCCGTTCTACCGCGCGGGCCGAGCGGCTCCAAAGCGAGGCGCCGGTGTCGGTCTCGACCATCTGGGCGCTGAGGGTCGCGTCCACGTCGGCCGAGACACCGAAGTAGGTCAGACTGTGTCCGACTGAGACGCTGGGCTTGACGTCGGAGACGACGACATTGCCGGTGAACACCGTTCTGATTTGATGCTTCTGTCCTATTGCCTTGAATGCGTTCTGATCGAGACTGGACTGACCGACATCTGCTAGGGCCTTGGCCTCGGTGCCGAGCAGGACAATGCGCACGAGCCCCTGGTCGCGCCGCACGGCATCCACGAACCGGTCGGTCAGGAATGGTCCTAGTTCACCCTGGCCGGTGCAGTCGAACTCGATGACGCCGACGACTTCGTGCTGTTTCAGGTCGATTCGTGGTGGGGCAAGAACTCTCTCAGTGCAGCCTTGGATTGCCAGCGTAAGTGACGCTACTGCGATCAGCCAGAACTTTCGTCTCATGTGCGGACTCCTTCAGAATACCGATCCCGTTACGGTCCTTTCATCGGCCAAATAGAGCGGTGACTTCAGAGCAGATATTGGACAAGACCGAGGGCGCT
>LJTR01000329.1 GCA_001303465.1 Phycisphaerae bacterium SG8_4 | reverse complement strand
AACCCGGTTTTCTCCATTTATAGGTCTGGAAATCGGAGATTTGATCCGAGTGTGCACCCCACGCCGTTCCCCCAAAACCGCGTTTTTCCCACCAAGAACGAGTATCTCGTGAGTTCAAACGAAGATCAGAAGTACATGCTTGGCGCGCACTTGGGCGCGCGCCTGGTGACATGTGAGTAGCATTGCTGGCAAGATCGGTCCAAAAGCAATCAGAGTTGAGAAGGAGACTTGGCGAGGAATCTAGTCCGCCACGTACAAAGCCATTCGGTGCCATTGGCATGATTCCTTCTTCATCCTGCTCTCTGCCGAAGAAGTATTGGGAGTTGTCCGGTTTGATGTAGGAAGAAGCACTCAGAAGTACGAACGTGTACCTGTGCTTCTAAATATGATTTCATTCAGAGGTGTTTTGGGATTGTCCGTTGGTGGTGCCGTCCGCTGGCAGCTTCGCCCGCCACTTCTCGGCTTCCTCCGGCTTGTTCCAGGCTTCGTAGAGGTTGATGAGGTCCGTAATAGACTCCTGTGTCTTTCGGTGGGTTTCACCGAGTCTAAGGATTTGACGTTCGACTACTCCCTGTAACAAAGGTGCTGCTTTGTCGTAATGTCCTTGAGCCAGGTATTTCTGCACCAGATTCTTGAGATTCCTGCAGCCAATTTCAAAAAAATGCGTCCATCCAAGTGCACGCTCGTTGATTTCCAGTGCTTTGACTAATATCTCTTCCGCCTCTTCGTATTTGCCTGCCCATGTGTATGTGTTGCCAATGTTATTCATGAAGAGCACTTCCAGACGATGTCCCTCACCGTACACCTTTTGTATCATCTCAAGTTGTTCATTCCATAGTCGTAGTGCATCATCATACCGGCCCAGAGCTACGTAGGACCAACCAAGCGGTCTTGTTGACTGTATGGTTCGCTTATGGTCAGGGCCTAGCGTATGCAGACAGATTTGATAGGCGCGCTCCAGGTGCGGTATGGCAAGTTCGGGCTTGCCCACATCCATATATTTTTCCCCCAGCGCCTCACGGATTATTGATTCAGCAAGCGGTCCATGCACGAATTTACCTTCAAGCTCCTCCGTTACGAGGTAGAGGCTGTAATAAGGATCCGAGTCTGGCCCTTCAACAAAAGCCTCCTTACCCAGAATATCTTTTACCAGAAATTTGGAAGCTGCCTCCGCTTGTGCCCAGAATCGCTCGGCCTCCGCGCGGGCGGTGGTTTCCTTCTCAGCGGCCTGTTGTGCCTGTTGACTCGCCTGTTGAGCCTTCACCCGCAATCGTTCCGCCCGGAAGTACATGGCCGTGGTCGCAGCCAGACCGAGAAAAAGTGTTACAGCTACAGTCAGGATCGCTGTCGAGAGCAGGGCATTTCGCCGCACGAACTTCTTAAGTCGATAGAGACTTGTTGGTGGCCCGGCGATGAGTGGTTCACCCTTTAGGTAGTTCTCGATATCGTCGGCCAATTCCGAGGCGGAGCGGTATCGCTCGGAACGTTCTTTCCGCATGGCCTTGAGGGGAATCCATTCAAGTTCATTCTTCAAGTGCTTTGCCAATGTGCTAATTTCCGTACCGCGCCTCCCGGCCACCTTCGCGGCTTCGTCACCCAAACTTGTCAACCGGGTACTCGGTGTTTTGGGATCGGTTTCGTGAATAACCTGCCGCATGTGGTCTATGCCGCCGCTGCGAAGCGTATCGGAATCGAACGGCAGAACTCCGGTCAGCAGCACATAAAGCAACACACCCAGCGAATAGACATCGGAGCGCGTATCAACATCCTCAGCCGCCATATCGGCCTGCTCGGGACTCATGTACTCGGGCGTGCCAAGCAACTGGGTATCCTCAGTGGCAAGCGTACGCTCAGTCAGAGACTTACCGATGGCCCTGGCGACACCGAAGTCGATAATCTTCGGCACAGCCTTGTCGTCTTGGAGGGAGACCAGAATATTCGAAGGCTTGATATCCCGGTGTATGATTCCTTTCTGATGGGCGTGCTGTACGGCCTGACAAACCTGCACAAACAGGCCAAGCCGTTCCTCAATCGTGCATTTATGGTGGTCGCAGTAGTCGGTGATCGGCATTCCCTTGACATATTCCATGACGAAATACGGCCTCCCGGTGAGCGTCATTCCTGCGTCGTACACACCGGCTATGTGCGGATGCTGCATGAGCGCAAGCGCCTGTTTCTCCGCTTCGAAGCGTGCGATAACTCGTTTGGAATCCATGCCGGGCTTGATCACCTTCAGAGCCACTTGGCGTCTGATTGGCTCTTCCTGTTGGGCCAGATAAACGATGCCCATGCCCCCTTCACCCAGGATTTGCAGCAGCTTGTATTTATCGATTCGACCGCCGGGCTTCTCTTGGAGTGAATCCAGAGACACCGTCGGAGGCGCGTCATGTTCCCCTTCTGGCGGTTCCAGAGCAAGACGCAGCAATTGGTCCAGATGGTCGGGTCGGGCCCCGAATATTGATGTATCGTCCATCATTGCACCTCCGGGACTGATTTCACACTACTTCAGTTCGACTAACAAAACGCCCTGCTTGCAGAGGCATTTTCAGGCAGTCTTGTATCTAATTCCGTGAGAAAGCTCTAAATCTCGCTCTGTTTCTCGAAGAATTTGAGAATTTCTTTCAATTCTTCTTCAACCACCTGCCCTGTAAGCACCGTATGACGGACCTGTTCCCTCAAAACGCTCTGAAAACGCCTCTTGACGGTCTCGAGCATGTGAGATGCCGTGGCCTCATCTTTGATGTTGTACTGCCGACACATCTGCCTCAACGGACGTGGTTCCTGGTTCTCCCGCAGCGGCTGCAAGAGCCTCTCTCGAAAGACATTCCAGTGATTCTCCATCCCTTGCTTGATGTAGCATTCTTTGACGGTGGAGAGTGTACGCTCCAGCAGATCCGCCTTCCAAGCGTAGTTGAAGCTTTCCTCCGGATTGAGTTGGTCGACAACCTCATGCAACTCTGGTGCACCGACAAAATCCAGTGGGACCAGTTTCTCTTTGGGGATGCGTTTGCAGGCATGGTCTTTTCGCTGCTCATCAGTTACATAGTGATTCAGCGCATGCAACAGGAATGAGCGGAAGCTTCCTTTCGAGGCATCTGCCCGGTCAATCAGGTTCCGACCGAGCACAACCTCGTGAAAGAAGCCCTGCGTTAAATCCTTGCCCCTTTCATTATCATGGCCCTTGCAGCGCAGGTAGCAATAGACTGGCTTCCAGTACCGCTCCAGCAGCAATCCGATCAGGGCACTTTCCTTATCCCCCTGTTTCTTGATGTCTTCAACTAGGGACCAGTGGGTCGTGAGAAACTTCTGTCTCAGTCCCCCCATCTCTGTCCAGTCGCAATTTCCCATACGTCTTCCCAGACTCGCAGGCCGCGCCGGATACAAGCGGAACATCCTTGCAGTAGCAAGAACAATATTTCACCGCACTTTCAAGGGTGCTGGGATCCGGATTCCCACGGATTTTATGCCAAAACGGCCCCAAGATCAATCACCTCGCTGAAACAGGCGCTACTTGCGGAAAATTTCTCAGAAAATCTCAAGAATCTTTGCGATATGAGATTCTTCCTACGGAGATATAGGTGGATTGACAGCTCGAGCACGGAAATGAAGGTAGTATTTATTGCCCAACAGGGCCGAAAGGATGGTGTCAAATGAGGTGGTTCGATCATTGCAGATTCGGGATGATGTTTGTGGGGTACGTCGCCGCTATTGTCCTCGGCGGTGCAAATGCTAAGGCTGATTTCATCTTCGGCGAACCGGTGAATCTCGGGCAAACGGTCAATAGTCCGGTTGCCGATTACCCCAGCTGTCTCTCGGCAGACGGACTGGAGCTGTATCTAGCGTCCGACCGTTCTGGCGGGCACGGACGCTGGGACATATGGGTCGCCAAGCGAGAGACGACACACGACGACTGGGGCATTCCCATGAACCTGGGTCCAAAGGTCAACAGTCCAACGATGGATGTTGAGGCGAGCGTCTCTGTAGATGGCCTGGAACTTTACTTCAGCTCCAATAACCGAGCCGGTGGGCACGGCGGTTCGGACATCTGGGTGTCAAGACGCCAGACCAAAGACGGCGATTGGGGTGACGCTGTTAATCTTGGGCCCATCGTCAATAGTTCATCTGGGGATGCCGCCCCATGGATCTCGACAGGCGGCCTAGAACTATACTTCGATTCTGATCGTCCTGACGGATTTGGCAGTTGGGATATCTGGGTATCCAGACGGCCAACGAAGGATGATCCATGGGGAGAGCCAACTAATCTCGGACCACTTGTCAACAGTTCAGATGACACAGGTTATCCTTCTGTCTCAAGTGATGGCCTGTTACTCTTGTGTTCAGATACTGACACGACACGCCTCCATCCGGGTGGATTCGGCAGTTCCGACATATGGATGTCGAAGCGTAAGACGATCGCAGACTCCTGGGGAGAACCGGTGAATCTGGGCCCGGTTGTCAACGGATCACGCGGGGATGGTTTAGGGCGAATATCGCCCGATGGCCGAACGTTATATTTATGTCGGCCTGGCCCGACGTATACGGGGGGGACTCGAAGTGATATTTGGCAAGCCCCAATTATTCCCATCGTTGACTTCAATGGTGACGGAAATATCGACACGTCTGACCTAGTAATGCTGATTGATAGTTGGGGCACAGATGACACGCTCTACGATACCGGCCCGATGCCCTGGGGCGACGGTATTGTCGATATCGAGGACTTGAAAGTCTTCATGGAACATTGGGAAAAGGAGAATATGCCGCAAGATCAGGAAAACGATCAATAACAGAAAGGCAGGTTGATTATGAAATTGTTGAATAGGAACAGAGCGAGATTAGTCGTCATTGGAATTGTGGCCGCGATGATCATTGGCGGCAGTAAGGTGAGGGCGGATTTCACTTTCGGTGAGCCTGTGAACATGGGGCCGAATGATGAACAGGTCGGGCCAACGGTCAACCTGAATTGCAGTCAAGATTATGGCCCGCATGTCTCTGCCGACGGTCTGGAACTCTACTTTACGTCGAGTAGGACCGGACAGACAGGGTGCATATTCGGTGATAGTAACATCTGGTTGTCGACGCGCCCAACGACCGAAGATGGATGGGGCCCGCCGCAGAAGCTTGGGCCGCCTGTCAACACTTCCGCAGATGAGGGATCAGCGACTGTTTCGTCAGATGGGCTGGAGATGTACTTCGAGCGCTGGTATAGGGATGCGGACTCCGCGCCCAATGCCAGCATATGGGTAAGCAGACGCCCATCGCCGAGCGATCCCTGGGGCGAGACGACACAATTGGACCTGCTCGGTGACGGCATGGAGAACGAAGGAGCTCCTGCTCTCTCGGCTGACGGACTAGAACTTTACTTCACGTATGCCGATTTCGAAGGAAGAGTAGGCAAGTTATATGTGACGAAGCGTGAGACTATTGACTCACCTTGGAGCCAACCTGTCGGTGTAGGACCGGCTGTAAACGACTATGGTTGTCAGGCCATGTGCAGTATATCGAGCGACGGCCTGTTACTGGTATTCAATGACTGGTGGAATTGTTCCGCACGACCGGGCGGTTTCGGTGAAACGGATATCTGGCTTACGAGGCGCGCAGCACAAGACAACGAATGGGGACCGCCGGTCAATCTTGGGTCGCTGGTTAACACGGTATTTGTCGAAGATCAGCCTATGATCTCGACAGACGGCACGACGCTCTACTTTAGCTCCAACAGATGCGGCGGTTCAGGCTGGGGGAACTACGACCTCTGGCAGGCGCCGATCCTTCCCGTTGTTGACTTTGACGGCGATGGTGTTGTCGGGATGAGCGATCTGACTGCAATGATCGGTGCTTGGGGTACGGATGATCGTCTATGCGATATCGGCCCGATGCCCTGGGGTGACGGCGTGGTGGATGAAGCCGACCTG
>LJTR01000328.1 GCA_001303465.1 Phycisphaerae bacterium SG8_4 | reverse complement strand
CGTACTGTACGATTGTGGAGAACTATGCAGCACAGATAGGCGGGGGAGTATACAGCGGGATAGACAACTCGTCCGTGGCAATGACCCACTGTGTAATAGTGGGCAACACGACGGCAAAATGGGGCGGTGGATTGGCCTGCGCATGGTCGGGGGCCTCTATGAAAATCCACAACTGCACCATCTGGGGGAACTCAGCGTCCATTAGCGGCGGCGGGCTGGGTTGCCATCAAGGAACTTCTGCGATTGTCACCAATAGCATCCTCTGGGGAAATATGTCTCCCAAGGGGCCCGAGATTTATCTGCAGAAGGCACCTACCGAATTCAACATTACATACAGCAACGTAGCTGGTGGACAGGCCGGAATCAGTGTTAATGGTGGCAGTAAACTCACCTGGGGCGATGGTAATATCGATGCCGATCCATGTTTCGCTGATCCAGGAAGCCACGACTACCATCTTAAGTCAGAAGCAGGCAGATGGGATAGTAATATCCAGAGCTGGATTCAGGATGATATTACCAGCCTTTGCATCGATGCTGGAGATCCTATGAGTCCTATCGGATGGGAACTTTTCCCTAATGGCGGTTTCGTCAACATGGGTGCCTACGGAGGTACATCCAAAGCCAGTAAGTCTTATTTTGGCGAACCAATCTGTGAGACGATTGTCGCTGGAGACATCAACGGTGACGGTCAAGTAAATCGAGTCGACCTGGAGATCATGGCCTTGCACTGGACAGATGATGAACCTATATCGTTCCCGTAAGAACTGTAATAGGCATACTTATTTTATTAACATATACTATCTGAGGGCTGATAGATAGGGTAAGTTGTCGGCCCTCTTTTTTTGATCTCGTTCACCTATGTAAAGCTCAAAGTCAAATGCTAAATTCCCTGTTGCTTAAAAAATTTTCTTTGAGGTAATCACCTTACGACACAGCAACCAATGTCACTTTCTAATTGACTCCGTTCATTGAAAACGTTGTCAATTTCTATGCCCCCATAAGCTCTTGCAAACAAGACACTTACAAGATAGGAACTTTCAAAAATTGGTAGATAAAGGGTTGTATAGTTGTAGCTGAGTTGTAGGGATTTTGCGAGTTAAAATTGGGCCATTTTTAGATTGCAATGTCACTCTGTCTTAGTTTCTGTTTTTGGCAATTTTGTTCGCCATTGTTCGGCTTTTTCTGGCTTTTTCCAGGATTCGTAGAGGTCGATTAGGTTCTTCAAAGACTCCAATGTGTGTGGGTGTTTGTCACCGAGTTTGAGGCGGCGGCCTTCGAGGGCTTCGAGAAGGAGTTTCTCTGCTTCTTCGAATCGCGCTTGCTCTTTGTACAGCACAGCCAAATCATTCATAGATTCCAGTGTGGCGGGATGATCCTCACCTAACTTATTCTTTCTGGCCTTGATTGTCTCGATATACAAATCTTCCGCTTTTGCAAAATAACCCTGAGCTGTGTATAGCTTGCCTATTGTGTTCCTAACGGAAAGCGTAGCCCAATTCTCCTTACCCAGGATGCGGCACAGGATATCCCACGCATCAGTCAGAAGCGGCTCTGCCTGCTCATCGTGTCCCTGCCTTAAGAAAACTGTGCCAAGCCCATGCATAGAGAGCGCAGTAAAAAAATGCGCCTCACCTAGCACTTCTCGGCTGGTCTTCAGTACCTTGACAAATAGAGATTCAGCCTCCTCATAGCGACCTTGACTGTAGTACAGCCAGCCAAGACGAGTCATTGTGTATAGCGTGTCCGCGTTCTCCTCGCCCCACACGTCACGTCTACCGACGAATGCCTCGTTGAGAAACTTCTCGGCTTCGCCGTAGCGACCCATGAGTCGGCACAATTCGCCAAAATTGTGCTTCAAATCCAGAATATGCCACTCGGTCACGGGGAGTTCACTACGGCCACTAATTTCCAGCCCCTTCCTGAGTCGTTCCTCTGCCTCGCTGTAACGGCCCTCCAATGTGTAGCTCGACGCCAGGGCGAGATGGTAAACGACGGTGTACTCCTCGCCCGCCACACGTTGAACAGCATCCAGGGCCTCGAGAGAGAGCTTCTCAGCATCTTGGAAACGCCCCTGGTAATGATATACAGTGGCAAGTGAGTTCATAGTGTGCCACCTTTCATCATCCTCCAGCCGTTGCATACCATGCAATGCTTTTTCGAAAAGTTGCTGCGCCTCCTTGAAGCGGCTCTGATAGAAGCACGTCCAGCCAAGATTCTTCATGCGACCCAGAGTAGTGGGGTGGTCGGGACCAAGGTGAGTGAGACAGATTGCCAGCGCACGTTCATAGTGGAACGCCGCCTGATCATACACACCCAGACACCAGTATCCCATTCCCAGTCCGGCCCGGATCTCTTCCTCGGCAAGCGGCACACCCTTGAATTTGCCCTGCTCAAGATACTCTGAGGCTGCATCCAAGACCGAGCGAATGGTTATCTTGGTGCCTCCAGTTTGATACGGGTTCATTGATTGGATAACACTGTCCAGTAGGAAGTCGGACCAAGCCTGCGTCTCAGCACGGGCGCGGTCAGCTTGAATATACATCGCTGTGGTGGTAATGAGCCCAACAATCAAGGTCACTACGGCAGCCAAGACAGCCGATGATAGGGCCGCGTTTCGTCGTACAAACTTCATAAGCCGGTATGTAGTACTTGGCGGTCCAGCCATTAGCGGCGTATTATCGAGGTAATTTTCGATATCGTCGGCGAGGCTGGACGCAGTGGAGTATCGCCTGTTAGGATCACGGTCGAGCGTCTTCAAGAGCAGTGTCTCAAGGTCTCTACCAATACTTCGGCAGACGGTTCGTGGTCGCTTGACCTGTCCGTCTGCAATGCGACGTAGGACTTGCTGGCGAGAGCCACTCAGATCATGCGGAGATTCTCCTGTCAGCAAGTTGAACAGGATCGCACCCAGGCTATAGATATCCGTTCGAGTGTCCACCTCGTCAACGCGCCCGGCCGCCTGCTCCGGAGACATGTAAGCCGGTGTCCCTACGGTTTCGCCGTCCATCGATATGGTGGGGCCTAGCTCATCTTCAAGAATGGCTTTCGCAAGTCCGAAGTCTACTATGTAGGGATGTCCGTCCCCCGTGATAATGATGTTGGATGGTTTTAGATCCCTGTGTATCACGCGGTTCTGATGGGCATGCTGAACCGCCAGGCAGATGGTCCGAACCAGTTCAAGGATTTGTCGATGAGTGAGCTTGTTTTGCCGCACATACTCGTCAAGGTTTAATCCACTAACAAAATCCATCACATAATAATACTGGCCTTGATCTACGCCGCTATCATAGATACGTGCAATGTTAGGATGTTCGAGCCGGGTGAGCAATTCGATCTCGCGTTCGAATCGAAGCATGACCCCTTCCGAATTTACTGATCTCATTCTTGGCGCCTTGATAGCCACTTGGCGTCCGGTACTCAGCTGGATTGCTCGCCAGACTTGACCTTGTCCGGCCTCTGCTATCTTCTCGATGATTTCATAGCCCTCAATCCGAAGTTCTGCCGAATATCTATCCTCGCGTACCACACCAGATAAATCATCCTCACGACCAATTGACAGAAGACGTGCTATTTTCTCTCCACTGAGGCCAAAGGCTGAGGTCTTTTTCGATGATTTATCCATCTATATTCCGTCCTTTCTCCAGCCTCACACCATCCAACAGAGAATGTACCTGTAGTTGCATCTGCTAATTGTTAATGCTAAATACTTGGCTATCTTGCGCTGCCCTTGGCGAAAATTTCGACTAATTCTTGAAATTCTTCGTCCACGTCACAATCCTGGACTACTGAGCGGCGGATACGCCGGGTCAATGCTGCGCGAAACCGCCGATTCACCGTCACGATCATGTTGGAGGCCTTGCCAGGGCTTTCTATGTTATATCGCCGGCAAATCTCCCCCATCGATGGGGCATCAGTGCCCTCCATAATAGGCCTGAGTATCCTGTCGTGAAAGACCTGCCAGTGAATAGCTTTACCATCCGCTCGGCACTTGGCTTCTACTTCCTCTAATAGCTGATCCAGCAACTGAGCGGCCCATGCGTAATGAAATGAATCTTCGGGAGAGAAGTCAGCCGGCGCCTCTGGCATCTGCGCGGATTTTAACTCGTCCAGAGACAGAAGAAAGCCTTTAGGTTTGGCTTTTCGGAAATTCTGCTTTCGACGCGCTTCAGCCATGTATTGTTGTAAAGCAGTAAGTAGAAATGTTCGAAACCGCCCTCTGGATTTGTCAGCATGCTCGATGAGGGCTCGCTTTAGTACGATTTCCTGAAAGAAGCCCTGTGTTAGATCCTTGGCTCGTTCGTTGTCAAAGCCTTTTCGGCTAAGGTAACAATAGACAGGTTTCCAGTATTTCTTGAGCAGATCGTTCATTAGCATAGATGAAGAAGATTTATCCCCAGAGCGTATATGATCTATCACAGTCCATTCCGTGGTCAGAAATGCTCCATGGCTACCCCCCATGGTTGTCTGATAAGGGCCCTTCATGGGACGTTCCAATCTCTATTGCCTCTATCACGCATCATACTCTGTAAGACCACCTTCCACAAGGTATTTTTGTTTTGCAGGCCCGTTTTGTGAAATTTCTGACCGGACTCGGTGAACCAGGCGAGCAAGGGATATAATGAAAATAAGGCAAAATTTTTCATTTTTTTTCTTCTCTCGCGCAAGATCAGAGCCCTTCTTACGGAAACATTAGATAGAACGCTGCCGAACGTCGGCGGCCACTTTGTCAAAATCGGTTGATCATAAAAGGATGGTGTACAATGAAACGCTTAAATCTTCATAGAATCTGGTTCGTGTTAGCTGGTTCTATTGCGGCCATTGTGATGGGTGGTATCAAGCCTGCAAACGCAGCCACCATTGAAGTAGGAGTGGGAGAAGGTCATGATTTTGCCACCATCCAGGCGGGGATAGATACGGCAAGCGATGGTGATACGATCCTGGTGGCGCCTGGGGAGTATGTCGTCACCGAGCCAATCACATTTCGAGGTAAGGCCATTATCGTAAAGTCGGAGGCCGGACCGGATGTGACCATCATCTGGATGGGCACACCTGCTGATACTAATCGTGGCAGCGTCGTAGTCTTCGAAAACAACGAGACCGTTGAGTCCGTTCTTGATGGATTCACAATCACTGGGGGCAGAGGTTCTTGGTGGCCTTCTGCAGATAAATGGGGAGGCGGAGGAATTGTCTTCGATGCTTCTTCTGGGACCGTGAGGAATTGCGCGGTGGTGGAGAACACAGCGAAGAATGGCGGTGGTGTTCTCGTCTTCTCCGGAGCCTCTCCGACCCTAACGGACTGCACAATCAGAGGTAACTCAGCCATAGGTGTGACTTATGGGGTAGATGGATATGGAGGTGGACTACATTGCGGGATCAGTTCTTCGATGACTCTGACCAACTGCACTATCACGGGGAACTCAGCTGGAAGAGCTGGTGGTGGGGGACACTGCTGGCTAAATATATCCCTCATTATGACCGACTGCGCAATAATGAACAACACAGCAGAATTAGCTGGCGCCGGAATAGTATGTGACTCTGGCTCTGCTATCTTGACCAATTGCATCATCGCACGGAACACTGGGGTAACATGGGGTGGTGGATTGTGTAGTCTATTCGTGGATTCCTCCATGACTATCAGCAACTGCACTATCTGGGGCAACTCCGCCACGGAAGCTGGTGGGATTGGCTGCTATCAGGGAGGTCTTGCAACAGTCACAAATAGTATCTTCTGGGGAAACACGGCTACCAAGGGGAACGAGATTTATCTGGAGCAGTATCCAACAGTATTTAGCATAACGTATAGCAACATAGCCGGTGGCCAGGCTGGAGTAAGGCTTGATGGCGGCAGTAAACTTGACTGGGGTGAGGGCAACATCGACGCCGACCCACTTTTCGCAGATCCAAACAATGATGATTTTCATTT
>LJTR01000327.1 GCA_001303465.1 Phycisphaerae bacterium SG8_4 | reverse complement strand
GCCGAGCTTGCAGACCTCCAGGATCGATTGTCACGGCTCTATGCTGAGGGCTATCCGACAATGAACATGGAGGGCGAGAAGTTGTTTGTCATGGACGTGATTCAACGTTTGTTCACCGACGGAGGACCCGGTGGGGGACACCTGATACCGCAGCGCGTGCTCGCGTATTCAGAGAATCCACCGGGGCTCGTGGAGGGTAACAGCGGCCTGCTGAAACTGATTCACACTGCTGCCAGCATCGTTCATGCCGGTCGCGACGCGACCGTGACACTGGCGAATGAGTTGTACGAGCGGCAGATCACCCTGGCGAACATGACTCCGTGCCAGAGACAGAGCCGCGATTTCAAGATGCCCATAGAGACGTTATACTCGCTGCCCAGGTATAGATTCTTCCTGATCCAACATTTGCTGCCGTATTCAGACCGAATCTATGAACTGGCGTACCGAAGCAAGATGCACTACGAGTCGGTGGTGACGATACTTGCCATCGAGCGCTGGCGGCTTGAGAAGGGCCAATACCCGGAAGAGCTCGGTGAGTTAGTCTCAGCGGGATTCATCAAGGAACCGCCGATGGATCCCTACAGCGATAAGCCGTTGGTTTACAGGCGGGCAGACGATGATTTCATTCTCTACAGTTTCGGGCCGAATTTCAGAGACGACGGGGGCCAGGCGGCCATCGTACGCGGCAGGCCAGTCAAGTGGGGGACTCGTGATGCCGGAGACATCGTTATCTGGCCCATGTTGAAACACTGATGAGGATGGTCCGGATAGTCTCTATGCGCTGCACAATCTGTCGAAGATCTTAGTTAGAGGAGTTTCAGAAAGGCCACGCCTAGGAATATCGTGCTGCCGGTGACTATTACGCACTTCAACACAGGATGGCAGCGGGCATAGGCCGGGAGTCTGCGGTCGAGGTACAGCAGGACGAAGCCGAGCAGGCCGAATACGACGGCGTTCATCGAGGCGATTGTGTTGACGACCTCGGCGGGCTGACTGTCACCGAGAAGTATTGTCACGACCATAACGCCAAGATAAGCGCCCATCACGAGTCGGTAGCCTCTGAGTCTGTTGCCGAATCTCGGTGAGAAACCGGACAGCATCGAGGCGATCGCCCGGCTCTTGCCGTCAATGCAGCTTACCACCGTGCTGAACATGGCGAAGAATCCGACGACCAGGAATGTTTCGCCGCCCCAGGGAATCGAATCGAGCATTCCGGAAAGAGTCGACATGACCTGCTGCTTGGCGGGTACGATCCCTTCGGCGTGCAGAGTGGCGACCCCCATCGCCAGGAATGCGAAAGAAATCCCCATTACGAGTGTGTAGGAGACGATGCAGTCGATCCGCATCGTGGATAGCCAACGGCGATAATCCTGTTCATTGCGGGCCTTGCCTATCTTCTCGTTGATCCATGTGGAATAGAGCAGGGTTGTCGTGCCGGCACCCACCCAACCCATCAGGCCCATGATAGTGGATACCGAGCCTTTAGGGACATTCAGCACGAGTCCGCGTGCGATCTGTCCGCCCGGCAGGGGGATCTGAAAGAGTGTGTAGATCACGCCGGCGAGTAGCACGGCGCACATCGCGATAATGACCTTCTCGAAGAACGGATACGAACCGGTATACAGCAGGACAGGCACCAGCGCCGCTGCCAGCAGGGCTCCGAGGCGAATATCAAGACTCGGAAACAGCCCGGCCAGAGCAGAGCCCGACCAGTGCGATGCCGCCGTAGCCTATCATGTCGAGCGAGAACACGATTATGATGAAAGACTGCGCCCAGTGGCGAGGACCGGGTAGACGGTCGATGGCGGCGAACACGTCGTTGCCCGAGGCAATGGTCAGCCGGGCTAAACCCTCGCTGAACGCTGCTTTGTAGAGAATCGTCAGAATTGGGACCCACAACAGGGCGAATCCGTATTGCGCGCCGCTTCGGGGTGTCAGTACAAGTTCGCCTGAGCCGATGGCCAGAGCCGCCAGGACCACGCCCGGGCCCATGAACCTGAGCTTGGCTCCAAGACTCGCAGGCGCCTCTGTAGTTGTCTCCAACTGTCATCTCCAGCGACGAAACACGGCGAATGTGATTTTCGACAGTTGCGGCCTTGGCCGCAGGGCTGCCCACTATGTTATCCGGAATCTGCCATATAGCAAGGCAATACACGCTCCATGCGAAACCGATGTGGGCAGGGGTGTTGCCATTGGCGCCAATGGTCTGCACACCAACGTTACGGTCATGTCGAGCGGAGCGAAGCGCAGTCGAGACATCTGGTTTGGCGAGCAAACCGGTCCTCCGATTGAAGCCAGATTTCTCCATTGCGGCCCGCTCGGGCGGACCTCCAGTCGAAATGACGGCGGGTGGCGGTGCTGGACTTGCCGGAATTGGTTTGGCGTTCGACGCCCATTATCATAGTATAGTGCTCACGATTGAAATTTCGGGTTTTTGCGCGGGTAAGTAGCTCTACGACAACTGTTTATGATGTTACCCGCGGGAATTTACTACCCTGAAGGGTATATCGTAGTATCTACGGACTTGAAAGAAAGGCACAATCAGACAAGATGATTCTTCTGTGTATTGTAGCGATCTATGATAAGGGCTAACACATTTTCGGATATTAGAGAGATTCTTTCTCCCGGCGGGACTGTCTCGCAATCACTGGCCGGCTTCGAGGCCCGGCCGCAGCAGGTGGAGATGGCCTCTGCTGTTCAGAAAGCGCTTCTGGACGGTCGCCGCCTGGCGGTCGAGGCCGGCACCGGGGTGGGCAAAAGTTTTGCATATCTGATCCCGGCGGTCGATCTGGTCAGCCGCGGGGCTGGTAAGGTGCTTGTCAGCACATTCACCATTACGTTGCAGGAGCAATTGATCAACAAGGACATTCCATTTCTGCTGGATTGCATGCCGCAGCATTTCAACGCCGTCCTGGCCAAGGGCAGGGGCAACTACCTCTGCAAGCGGCGGCTGAAGTTTGCCGTCCAGAGGCAGAAGATGCTCTTTGATCGGGACAGTTCAGAGCTGGAGCTGATAAAGAACTGGGCCGACGAAACCGAAGACGGCTCGCTCAGCGACCTGCCGTTCTTGCCCGGCGGCCGCATTTGGGACAATGTCAGAAGTGAGCATGGTAACTGCCGCGGGCGAAGGTGTCCTCACTTTCGCGACTGTTTCTACTGGCGGGCCCGAAGACGACTGGAAGGCGCCGACATTGTCATTGCCAATCATGCGCTTTTGTTCAGCGATCTTGTGCTCAAAGACCAGGGTGCCCAGCTGCTGCCCGATTATCACCATGTGATAATCGACGAGGCTCACAACGTGGAGCGCGTGGCCGAGGATCACTTCGGCATACACATTACCAACCATAGAATCAGATACCTGCTGGACGGGCTTTACAATCCGAGGACGCGCAAAGGACTGTTGTCATTTATGAAGGCCGACAAGGCGATCGACACCGCTGCCAAGGTGGGCAGGGAAAGCAGGCACTTCTTCGACCGCGTCCGTGACTGGTACGAGAGCTCCAGGCAGGAGACTAACGGCAGATGCCACAAGAATTTTGTCGACGACACGATCTCGGGTCACGTTAAAGATCTAAGGTCGGAATTGGCGAAGCTGGCCAAGCAGACAGACGACGTAGACGAGAAATTCGAGATCGCGCGTTTCGTCGACCGATGCGAGGCCCTCACCTGCGACTTCGAGAACTTCCTGCTGCAGAAGCACGCCGATTGCGTCTACTGGGTCGAAGCAGGCGGCGGCGCAAGAGCGACCATCCGCCTGCGAGCGGCTGCTGTGGACGTGGGGCCCGACGTGAAAAGATGTCTGTTCGACAAATACCAATCGGTCGTGCTGACAAGCGCCACGCTGAGCACAGGCAGCGCGAGCGAAAAAGCCGGCTTTGATTTCTTTGCCGGGAGGATCGGTCTGGATGACTACGACGTCGTCAAACTGGGCTCGCCCTTCGAGTACGAAAAACAGGTCACCGTCTATATCGAGAAGGACCTGCCGAATCCGAACGATGCCGCATTCATCGACGAAGGCGGCAAAGTGCTGAAGAAATACCTGCTCAAGACCGAAGGCCGGGCGTTCGTGCTTTTCACCAGCTACAAGATGCTCGAGGAAATGGCGGGTGAACTTTCCGGATGGCTTGCCGAAAACGGCATCGAGTTGCTCCAGCAGGGCTCCAACGTCGACAGGACGAAGCTCCTGGAGCGGTTCAAGGCCGAGGGCAAAAGTGTTCTGTTTGGCACCGACAGTTTCTGGCAGGGCGTCGACGTACCGGGCGAGGCGCTTTCCGGCGTGATTATTGTCAGGCTGCCCTTTGCCGTTCCCGATCAGCCGCTGCTGGCGGGCAGGCTCGAGCAGATCAAAGAGCGGGGCGGCAGTCCTTTTCGTGACTACCAGTTGCCATCCGCAATAATCAAGTTCAAGCAGGGCTTCGGCCGCCTGATCCGCAGCAAAACCGACACCGGCATAGTGGTCATCTTAGACAGCCGGACAGCAACCAAGTCCTACGGTAAAAAGTTCCTGGCCGCCATCCCAAAATGCAAAACAGAGATCGTCTCTGCCAAAGCGTAACCGGGCCGCTCTCAGTTTCGATAGAGGCAGCCAAATCGAGAGAGTACCAGATTCCGCCGTAGCAGGTCTTGGCCTGCATGAACACCGCTTGCGGTTCGCGCTGCTCGAGCTTGTCGCAGGGGTCTTCGAGCTCGAGAACAACGCAGCAATCTTCGGCTTTGGGCAGCCACTTCTCGATACTGTCGATGACCCACTTGAAGGCACCTTATTGACCATCTGCAACGTCTCTTGATGGGGGGGCGTGGAGAATTCCGCCCCCCCTGCGCGGAAACTCGACACGCCGCTGGCAACCTCTATGGATGTGGATTTGCAGGTGTGCGACCGTGTTCGACATGATAGAATTTTTAATGTTTCTTTCGGAACTGGCGACGGATTTTACGGCCCGCGCGAGAAGTAGTTGTAAAGACGTCATTGGTAATACCGATTATCCGGGCAACCGACTAATGGACGTGGACTCCGAAACGTTTGTGATACAGGCTGCGCAGAAGGGCAGCGAGCAGGCATGGCGACAGTTGTTTGAACAGCACTTCGATGCAGTTTATCGATTCTGCGTCGCGCTGGCGGCCGGCCGGCATGACCTGGCCGAGGAGTTGACTCAGCAGGTCTTCGTCACTGCGGCCCGGCGGATCAATCGCTTTGATTCCAGTCGAGCAGCCTTTCGAGCATGGCTGTTCGGGATAGCGAAGAACCGCCATATGGCGATACGGAGCAGGCAACAGCGGCGCAAGCTGCACGAAGAGTCATCCGCCATGCGTACCCATGAAGCGGTCACACCGAGAGATTCTGATTTGCGGGTGCATGAGGCGCTCGCCCGGTTGCCCTCGCACTATCGCAGCGTGCTAGAGGCGAAATACCTCAGGGGAATGAGCATGAACCAGATCGCGGTAGACACCAGTGCGAGCGTCGAGGCGATCGAATCGCTGCTGCGGCGGGCCAGGGCCGGCTTTGCACGTGAGTACGAAAAGATACGAACTTTGGGCTGATGCATTGTATGGGGTGACAAAATGAAAGATAGAGACGCAGAGACACATCTTAGACAACATCTGTCGGGTGATTTGCCGACAGAAGCCTTTAGACAGCAGGTGCTCCGCGACTCGACGGCCGAGTTCGTTCGTGTTCGCAAGCGACGCTCCGCCTGGCGGAGGGCGGCACTGACGGTCGCTGCAGTATTAACCATCGGCGTTGCGTTTCTTGGCGGTCGCCTGTCGGTGCCACGTGCCGTACCCGGCAGCACGGATATCAAGCCGCGGGTAGCCGCTGAGCCTGGAGGCGTAACCGTGTCGAGTGAACTCGTCGCATGGTTGGAGGCCGCTCATCTTTTCAGATACCTGGGGATGGAAGATCGTATGGCTCGTGCCGTCGAGAGGGCCGGCAG
>LJTR01000326.1 GCA_001303465.1 Phycisphaerae bacterium SG8_4 | reverse complement strand
CTCTGAGAAGTTGGGCTGCAGCAAAGCCGGTGCAAGGTCGCACGTATCCAAGGCACTTGCAGTTTTGAAAGACAAGTTGGCGGCTTTGGCCTAGAGAGTAGGAGCAACAAAATGAACAACGAGAATATCAAAGAAATCCTAAAGAGCATCGGCGCCGAACAAGTGCCTGCCGACGTCCAGAGACTCGCTCAGGAAACCTCCAATAATTTCACCCAGTCTTTGACGCAGCAGCAAGAGCAGCCGAGAAGACATGTTTTATTGGAGCATATCATGAGAAGCAAATTACCGAAGCTGGCCGCCGCGGCGATGATAGTGATTGCCGTGCTCATAGCCCTCAACCTAACCAGCAAAGAGGGAGTTGCCTGGGCCCAACTGGTCGAGCACGTCGAGAAGATCAGGACGGTAGCCTATCAGATGAAGATGAAGATGAAGGGCATTGCGGGAATTCCCGAGGGCAAGACCATCGAATCGACGATGGAAGCGAAGATGGTGTACGATCAGGGATTTGCGATTGACACAACCACGCGTGCCGAGGACGAGGACATTAAAACCAAGACTTATGTCATCTTCGAACAGGATGAAATCGTCTCGGTGATTCCGGACAAGAAGAAGTACATCAAAATGAAGCTAACCGGCGAACTGCTGGAAAAACTCAAGAAGGACAACGGCGACCCCCGCACGATGCTGAAACAGACGATGGAGTACAAATACACCGAGCTTGGACGCGATACGATAGACGGGATTACAGTCGAGGGCATCGAAGTCACCGACCCGGCTATGGGCGCCGGAATGTTCGACACGATTGTCGCTCGTCTCTGGTGCGACGTCAAGACCGATCTGCCGGTATTGATGACCATGAAAGGCTCTGCCGACAACGGCGCAATGGTGCTGGATATTACCCTTGACGATTTCAATTGGGATGTCGATATCGATCCTGCCGAACTTGAGCCGAACATTCCGGACGACTATGATCTGCTGGCCGAGACCGAGGTTGGTGGGGGCAAAGACGGAAAGGAACTCATCGAAACGCTCAAGTTCTTCTCCGAAATGGCGGACGGCAGGTACCCCAGCAGCCTGACGGGCATGACCGTGGTAAACGAGTTCGTTCAGGCGCTGAGGGCCAAATACGCCGGCCAACAACCTGATGACGAGCAAATGAAGGAAGTTATGGGCAACATCGTCAAGCTCCAGACGGTCGGGATGAGCTACGGCCTGCTGGTTCAGGACGGAAACGAACCGGCCTACTACGGCGACAAAGTCACCGCCGAATTCCCGCACGCTGTCCTGCTGCGATGGAAGATAGCCGACGAGACGTATCGCGTCGTCTTCGGTGATCTGAGCACCAGGGATGTCACCGGCGAGAAGCTGACCGAACTTGAGGCCGTGCCTCTCAACCTCGACCCGAAACCGATCAAGCCCGAGCCTGACGATGGTACGGAGGGAATGGCTTTGACCGGCCGCAAGCTAAAGTGGATGGCAGGGGCGTACGCCGCCGAACACAAGGTCTATTTCGGCACCTCACCCGATGAACTGTCACTGCTGACTACGACAACGGGCACGGAGTTCGACGACCTGCCGGCCCTGGAAAGGGGCGCAACGTATTACTGGCGAGTCGATGCAGTCTTGGCCGACGGCAAGGTCGCCCGGGGCGACGTCTGGACATTTGGCACCGGTTCGCTTGTCGCCTGGTACAAACTCGACGAAGGATCAGGCAATGCCGTGGCAGATTCTGGGCCCGGCGGTATCGACGGCGCTGCTCACGGCGATCCATCCTGGGCCGACGGCGCTTTCGACAAGGCGCTGGTCTTCGACGGCAACGACGCGTACGTTGACCTCGGCAGCGACCCGAAGTTCAACATCACCGGTCAGATTACGGTCTCGGCGTGGATAAAGGTCAACGCCTTCGACATAAACTACCAGACGATCATCTCGAAAGGCGACACTGCCTGGAGGCTGCAAAGAAACGCCGGCACCGACACCCTCGAATTCGGCTGTATGGGCGTGCCCGTGCCAAACAACGTTACTTGGGGTGGCATCTTCGGCAAGGTCGGTGTCAACGATGGCCAATGGCATCATGCGGTGGGCACTTACGATGGCCAGAGAATCAGCCTGTATGTCGACGGTGCCCTGGATGTGTCGGTGGATGCCGCAGGGTCGATCAAGACCAATGACGCGGCAGTCTACATAGGCGAAAACTCGGAAAAGCCCGGACGCTTTTGGAACGGCCTGATCGACGACGTCCGCGTCTACACTTATGCCCTCAGCGCCGATGAGATCGCGGCGATCGCTTCTTCAAGATGATTCGAGCGGTGAAATTCTGGAAAAGCCAAAAGAATCGAAGAGCCGCGAATCGATGGCGATTTGCGGCTCTTGCTGCTTGCTGGAGACAACTGCAAGAGAGCCGATATGATCCATTCTTGATGTAGGAACCTCATCTGCAAAGAACCAGACGATCGCCGCTTGAACCGCCGCTGGCCCGACTGTGATCGACCCTAATCTGCAACTTGCCGCCTTCTGGCTTTGGCAAGGCAGAAGACGCCGCATTCGATTTGGAGACTTGCAGATTTTTCGTATATTTTGTGTATATTGTGAGTGCAAGCGGGGCGGCTTTCGCCACAACGCATAATCGGCAACCATGCGAATAAAGGCACTGCACGATACGCCAGGCGAAGTGAGGGTGAGTTCATCATGCCACATGCGTCTGGCTTCTTTTTTGCGCCCGCTGCACAGTATTCTCAAACCGACCCCACGGCCCCATTCGAAGCGGAATATAGCAAAAAACCACCGCGGACACGGAATCTTGAACTCGCTGGAATATTGTTGAAACTCAGGTCAAATACAGTATCATTAGATCTGAGCTTCGAGGCTCGCAGGAGTGGTGCCAGTAAAGTGTGTGAAAAGCCCCGGTTCAGCAGTGTTCCGGGCGAGCGTTTCGCATGATGATCCAAATATTGCGTTGTTTACCAGTTGTTAACCTAAATAGGAGCTCCTGAGATGTCAAAGACCACAAGACGCAAATTTCTAAAGAACTCGTTAGCCGCCGGAGCTGCATTCGCCGTATGCGGCACGCAATCCACTGCCCAGATATCAGGCGCCAATAACCGTTTGCGTATTGCCGTGGCAGGCGTAAACGGTCGAGGCGGCAGTCACATCAAGGGCTGGATGGACCAGGATAATGTGGAAATCGCCTACCTTATCGATCCGGATAAGCGGGTACTGGCACAAAAAGTAAAGTATGTCAATGAAAGAACAGAAGGCAAATCTACCTGTCAGGGTGTAGCGGATGTCCGCCAGGCGCTCGATGACAAGAATCTGGATGCAATTTCAATTGCCACGCCGAATCACTGGCATTCGCTCATGACTATCTGGGCGGCCCAGGCCGGCAAACATGTCTACGTGGAAAAGCCCATGAGCCATGATATTGCCGAGGGCCGTGTCTGCGTCGAGGCTCAAAAGAAGTATGGCGTGGTCATTCAGCACGGAACGCAAAGTCGCAGCAGCTCCCGCAATGCCGGTTTGCACGATCTAATACGCTCGGGCAAGTTCGGCAAGATGAAGATCTCATACGGCTATTGCTGCAAACCGCGCAGCGGCATCGGATTCGAGATTCCTTCCGCTCCCCCGGCCCATCTGGATTGGAATCTCTGGCGCGGCCCGGCGATCATCGATCAGTTCCATGCCAACTACGTCCACTACGACTGGCACTGGTTCTGGGAGACCGGCAACGGCGACATGAACAATCAAGGCACGCACCAGCTCGACATGGCATACTGGGCATTGGACAAGGGGCTGACACATCCGGTCCGCGCCATGGCGATCGGCGGCCGTTTCCTATGGAAGGACCAGGGCGAGACGCCAAACACCATGTTCGGAATTGCAGAGTACCCCAATGGACAATGGGTCTACTTCAATGTTCGTAACGTGAACTACGATGGCTATCAGCGCCAGGTCGAAAACGAGTACTACTTCGAAGATGGCGGCAAGATCATCAGGGGACTATACTATCCAGAGGGCAGTGACAAGGGAGAGAAGTTCGACATTCCGAGCGGCAAAGTCACGCCCGGAGGCAACTGGGGCAGTTTCATCGCCGCCTGTCGGGCCGGCGATCCGAGCATGGCCAACGGCAACGCCGTAGATGCACATCGGGGCTGTGTCTTGGGTCACCTTATGAACAACTCGTATCGTCTGGGCGAGAGCGTACCTTTCAATGCCAAGGCCGGTCGTTTCGGTGACAACCAGGATGCCTACGAGCATTTCATGAAACTCCACGACGTCATGAGCAAAGGCGTCGGCCTGCCGGAGGACGGTACCAATTATATCGTCGGACCGTGGCTGACCTTCAATCCTGAGACTGAAAGTCACACGGGAGCATCTGCAACCGAAGCAAATGAGCTGTTGAAGGATGCCAATCGGCCAGGATTCCAGGTGCCTGATCCCAGAAGGGTATAGGTACATTCCGCAAACTAATCGACAGCCGCCGGATTGTGGTAGCAGAAACCGGCGGCTGTTCCTGGTCAACCCTCAACGTTTGTGTGCAAGAATATAGTCGAGTCCGAACATGTGGCTTTTCGCCGCTGAAGGATTGGCGCCAAGGATGGTCACTTTCAGTGTGTTCTTTCTCCGGCCAAATCTGCAGGCACCCAGTTTGACCTTGGTGGCAACGACCGTACGATTGTAAAGGTCCAGGGAGTCCACCATCGTCTGCGAATTCACTTCGATGCGTACAATCCCGTAATCGACAGCCTTGGTGATGCCCAGTGTCACGTCGTAGTCTCCCACCTCTTCGACGGTGAACTCAACGACCAGTTCGTCCTGCTCTTTGGCATTTCTCCACCACAGTTGACGGTTGTTGCTCGAGCGGAATCTGGGGATGTTCTGGATTTCCGTGACTGCCCCGGACCGCCGCACAATCGGCAGTTTCTCGCCTTCGCTGGCGCCTTTCACGAATCGCGGCTTGATGATGTCTTCTACGGATCGCCGGACCGGCAGTCGGCTCAGGAGATCGCGATCGACCATCTCTTCGAGCAGCGATTCGAATGTAATTGTCTCGGACTCGGCGCCACGTACAAAGTCTGTGATGGCAAAGCCCGCGCACAAAGCTCCGACGACTATCCATGATCCGGCAACAGTTCTCTTGTTCATCTTGTTCCCCTATCTGACGTTGAGTAATCGATTCTTATTGATATCGAAACGATTGAACACGATCGCCGCAGCCGCAGATTAGCGTAAACAATAACACAATACGTGCAGCACATACCAGCGCATACCAGGGATAGCCACGTTTGGTTTTTGCCTGGGAGTCCGCGGCTGTCTTTGTTGTTTTGGACAGTTACATCAGCCTGGGTGATTGAACGTTGCCTGCGCCTGCAAGTTGGCATTGAATTGCAGCGCGATGCCGGTTATAATCCTCTCTTTGCCAACGGCAGTATTTTGAGATAGCGAAAATCGCTTGCATGCAGAGGTTGAGAAAATCGATGCCTGAGAATCTGAAAAAGCTGAACCAAGATATAGCGGATATTTCAACGTGGTTGAAATTTGACAGAATCCCCTGGGTGATTGCGGGCCCCTGCAGTGCCGAAAGCGAACAGCAGGTCCTCGCGACGGCCCTGGCGCTGGCGAAGTCTGAGTACGTGAAGGTCTTCCGTGCCGGCCTCTGGAAACCTCGCACCCGGCCCGATACATTCGAAGGCGTGGGCAAGGCCGGCTTCGAATGGCTAAAGACGGTCAAGGCCCAGACGTCTCTGCTGACCACAACCGAGGTGGCGAGTGCCCGGCACGTAGAGCTTTGTCTCGAAAACGACGTTGACATCCTGTGGATCGGGGCGCGAACGACGGTAAACCCGTTTCTGGTTCAGCGGATAGCCGACGCCCTCAGGGGCGTCGATATTCCAGTGCTTGTGAAGAATCCCATCAATGCCGAGCTTGGCCTGTGGCTCGGGGCCATAGAGAG
>LJTR01000325.1 GCA_001303465.1 Phycisphaerae bacterium SG8_4 | reverse complement strand
AGGGGACGCCTTCACTGGGGTCGAGATCCAGGATGCTGTAGTCCATATCCTGGAGGGTGCCGAGACGTGACGGCCAGACGTGCTGGCAGATAGCTGCGAGCTGTGCGGTATACAAGAGCGTGTGGAGATCTCCACCGATGACACGTTCGACCTCCTCCCCATCGAGCTCGAGAGCGACGGTACGCACGCCCTCCGGTACCTGCGTCAGAACGCGCTGCTGATAGAACATCTCGCCCTCTACCCCGTTCGGGTAACGCTCTAGTGTGAGCGGCCGATCTTTCACGACGGGCAGGATGGCCGGTGCTACCGAGAGGTAGTAGCGCAGCAGATCTCCCTTGGTCAGTCCACTGTCGGGCCAGAACACCTTGTCCAGATTCGAGACCCTCAGTCTTCGGCCTTCCACGACGATGTCGCCGTCTCTCCCCTCTTTCTCCATAACCCCCAGAGTCTCAATAAGTGATTCAATCTCCGGCGTAACCGTTACGGGCGGCCCCTTCGATGGCACGGCTGCCCGACCCTCTCGCACGACCCAAAGCGGATCCACATCGGTCCTCAGCCCAACAAACACTGGCTGTCGCAGCCGGCCTTCGCGGGTCCATTCCTGGAACTTCACCTCCGCCACGAGCTCTGGCCTGACCCAATGCGTGCCCTCTATGTCACGAGGCACTTCTTCGAACGGGCTGACTTCCTGTGTGAGGGCAATGAGCCTCTGGGAGATACCCTGCAGGTCGCTTCCACTGAAACCGCTGCCCACGCGACCGGCGCAATAGAGGTTGCCCTCGACGCCCGGCTCATCGTAGTAGCCGACCACGAGAGCGCCGAAGCCCTGGCGACCTGCTTCGGGCTCCGTCCAGCCACCGATGACGAACTCCTGTCGGGCCAACTCCTTTACTTTCAGCCAGTCCTGCGTGCGCTTGCCAGATCGATAACGGCTCTTCAGGCGCTTGGCGACGACACCCTCAAAGCCCTCACGGCGTGCATGCTCCATCATAGAGGCACCACTGGAGACGTCGTGTGCCACGTAATGGAGCCTATGCCCTGAAAACTTCAGCAACTGACGGAGCCGACTCTTGCGATCGGAGAGTGGCTGGTCTCTCAGGTCCTCCCCTTCAAGCCAGAGGATATCGAAGACATGCATCTCCGCAGGCCGTGCCCTGGCCTGCTGCGCTATCTCGTTTGCCTCACGCATGTTCAGGCGCGGCTGGAGGTCCTCGAAGCTCGGGCCGCCCTGCACCCGCGCTGCGACGATTTCACCGTCCAGCACGAACTCTCTGCCGCTGCGCAAGGCGAGGAGTTCGAGCGCCTCAGATATCTCCGGAAAGGCTGACCCTAGGCTGTGACCGCGGCGCGAGTAGATGTGTATCGACCCGCTCGGCCGTGCCCAGCCGATCGCGCGTATCCCATCGAGTTTCAACTCGAAGCACCAGGCCTCGCCACCGGGAAGTGCCTCGGCTCGCTGGGCAAGCATCGGCCGAGTATCTAAAGGCGCTTCATCAGACGTCGACCCCTGATCAAGCTTCTCTGCAAACGTGGGATCATCGACACGTCTGCCCGAGATCACTGAATCTTGGAATCGATCCACCAGTCCATCTGGGTCACCCGGTTCGGCGTAGACATCCTTCTTCTTCAACAGAAGCCAACTGTCCTCTCCCTCTCGGCCCTTCATACGAACCAATCCCCAGCGACCGCGCAGCCGCTCGCCGGAAAGGACCAGGTCGAGCTTGCCCTCTCGCACACCTCGCTCCAGGCCTTCCTCCGAGTCATCTGTATCACCCACGGGCTGGTAACGGCCACGGTCCCATATGATCACGGCACCCGCCCCGTATTCACCCGTCGGAATCGTCCCCTCAAAGGACCCGTAGTCCAAGGGATGATCCTCCACATGAACTGCGAGCCGCTTCGTTTCGGGATCCGCACTGGGTCCTTTGGGGACGGCCCAGCTAACGAGCTTGCCGCCGATCTCCAGGCGCAGATCGAAATGAGTGCGGCGCGCCGCATGCTTCTGAACCACAAATCGGCGCGCCGTCTCTGAAGATCTCGTCCGGCCATCGGTACCCGCAGGCTCCGGTGTACGGGTGAAGTCCCGTCTTTCTCTGTACTTCTTGGTGTCCCCCAAGGTCGATGCCTGTCGAGTCTGCGACTAGCTCGATCCCTCAGCCACCTGAGGCTGTTCCCGTACTCCCCTCTGCCCTTCCGCTCTCTCGATGCTCTCCCGCAAGCGCGCCACTAAATCGACGACTTCCGTCTCCACCGGTTCGGCGACATCGATGCGCGCGATTTCCCGGCCCTCAATTTTTGCCCGGATCCGCTCCAAGAGTTTCTCGTTATACTCGTCCGTATACCTGTCTGGCTTGAACTCGCTCGAGAGTTGCTCGATGAGCTGGTGCGCCATCTCGATCTCCTTCTCGCTGAGCTTTACTTCCTTCGGCGTGTCCACCTGCTCAAGCGGGATTAGCTCATCATTGAAGCGCATGAGATCCAAGACCATCACATCGCCGACCACCTTGACTGCGGCCAGGTGCTCCCGGTTACGAAAGACCGTCTTGGCCACCGCCACCTTGCCGGTTTCCTTCATCGCCTGGCGCAAAAGCGTGTACGCCTTTTCTGCGCCAGGCTGCACGGCAAGGTAGTACGGCTTGTCAAAGTAACGGGAGTCGATCTCAGATTCGTCTACGAAGTCGATTATGTCGATGGTGCGAGTGACCTGGAGCGCAACCTGCTTGAAGTCGTCCTCATCCATGATGACATAGTGCCCGGGCTCGTACTCGTATCCCTTGACAAGCTCCTTGTACTCGACCGGTTGATCGTCCACCTGGCGAACCCGCACCGTCTTGATAGGCGAGTTGTCCTTGCCATCCAGCATCCGAAACTTCGGCGCCATGTCTTTGGTGGCGCTTTCCACGCGCACCGGGATGTTGACCAGGCCGAAACTGATCGCGCCTTTCCAGATCGTGCCCATAGGTTGAGGCCTCCACTACGAAGTCGTTGATGGACTGGGAGATACAAGATGATCTGATCGGTCGTTTCTTGCCAGTCTGTGGTCGCGGGAGTGTGTCATGTTGATACGGGCGGTTTTCCACGGGTCCGTTCCAGCTGTGGAAAACCGCCCTGTACGCCCAGCGAACCCGCTGCTGTGACAGTAGCAACATCTCACATGGCGGGGCAGTCCCCGGGCAGTCGCCTTATTAGATAGTCTGGCCTAGATCGACCGAGCTGATCAGCAGCTCGAAGAGGAAGCCGAGGAAGATGATGAACACGAGAAACGCAAGTAAGGGAACCAAGAAGCCGAGTGTCGCCCGCGCGTTCGTGGTACGCTGCACTTCACGCACTGCGATGTACAGCAAGACCATGCCCCACACAAGACTTAGATAAGGCCCGAAGAATGGGAATATGGAAAAAACCGCGGGCCCTGATGAATACGCCACCGCCCTGAACGTGGCCTCGTAGCCGCGCCGCCCGGCCCCAACCACGGCAAAGCCGACATGTACAATCGCTACCGTGACAAAGAGGACCCCCACGTAGAGCGGGATCATGAATGCGAGCCCGAAGAGCAATGTCGCAAGGTTCCCCGCCAGCGTGAACAGCACACCCTCGTCTCCGCTACCGCTGAGTGCACCCTCAACACTGCCCCAGTACATGCTGAAGAAGAAGCCGACCACGGTGATCAGGACCGTATAGCCCAGGGCCGGACCGATGCCGCTTCGCGGTGGCATCCGGCGGAAGAAGCTCACGGGCCGGAACACGCTGTCATTCCAGGTCAGCCAGAGCGCCGTGAAGAAACCGAACTGCTTCCAGGCCTCCCAGGGGATGGGCTCGGTGCCAGCCTCCGCTACCTCCGCGGATCCTCTGAACAGCTGCGTTTCCGCTGAAGGCGGCGGCGGCGGAGCGTCAGGCTGCGGTTCCATGCTGATAACATGCCCACAGAATGGACAAACCTCATCTGCGACCCTCAAAGGGGCACTACAGTAAGGGCAGGTCTGCGGCGCGCTATTCATCCCCGTTCGACCGATCCGCTGTCTGCAGGTCCATCGCTTCCGTCGAGATCACCACCCGGGCATCGACGGCTATGGGTGGCTGCCCGGGCGCAAAGGCGACGAATGGGTTGATGTCGAGTTCGACAACCTGGGGGAAGTCGCCCACCAGCTGACTGATCCGCTGGATAGCCTCCTTGAGCGCCTCGAAATCAACACCTTTCTCGCCGCGCATCCCCTCCAGCAACGCGTAGCCCTTCACCTGCTGGATCATCTCAACTGCATCGATATCGCTGACGGGGTGAACGCGGAAGACCACGTCGCCCAGCGCTTCCACGAAGATGCCGCCCAGGCCGAACATGATCAGTGGCCCGAAGCTCGGGTCGAAGGCGATCCCGATGATCGTCTCCCGGCCGCCTGCCACCATGTGTTGGATCAGCACGCCGTCCACATCCTCGACCGTCACACCACTCTCCGACAACCGGTCCAGGATCTCGTGGTAGGCACCTCGCACCTCTCGAGCTGACTGTAGGCCCACGATCACACCGCCAATATCCGACTTGTGCGAAATCTCGGGCACCATCGCTTTGACCACCACGGGATAGCCCACCGCCTCAGCCGCCTCAATAGCTTCTTCTGCGTTCTTAGCCGGCCGCGACGGCACTATCGGAATGCCGTAGGCCTCCAGCAGTGTGAGCGCATCGTACTCGCCAAGCCGGGCCCGACCCAACCGCGTAGCGGCCTCCAGAATCCCCTTCACGCGTCGCGAGTCTACATCGTCGAAGCAACGAACGTTCCCCGCCGGACGCTCTAGCCAACGACGGTAGCGGCTCATTCCCGTCAATGCCCTCACGGCCGACTCTGGGAAGATGAAAGCCGGTACGCTGGCAGCATGCAGTAGCGCCCGGCTCTCCTTCAGTCCCTTGCGGCCCATCAGGACGGCGAAGGCCGGCTTCTCGCGACCCGCCGCTGTGTCCGTGATTGCCCGCGCCACATCCTCAGCGTGGACGCCAAGCGGGGGCACGAAAGAGGCGATGACCGCATCGACGCCGGGGTCCTCCAGAACCGTCTCCAACACCGCGCGGTAGCTATCCGCATCAGCGCTGGCGATCATGTCTACGGGATTATTCACCGCCGCCTCTTCGGGCAGCGACTCGCGCAACCGGTCGCGCGTGGACTCGGTCAGCTCCGCTACGAGGAGATTCTGCGACTCCAGAGCGTCGGCAATAATAATCCCCGGACCACCCGCGTTGGTCACAACAGCCACGCGATCGTCCTTGGGCAGCGGTGCGTTGCCAAAACCCATGGCCATATCGAACAGGCCCTCCACCGTGTCTACTCGGATGACGCCGCACTGTGCGAAGAGCGCATCGGTTGCCACATCGAGCCCCACCATTGCCCCCGTATGACTGCTCGCAGCCCGTGCTCCAGCCCTGGTGCGCGCCGCCTTCACCGCCACCACGGGCTTCACCTGGGTGACCTCTCGGGCGATGCGGGTGAAGTGCCTCGGGTTACCGAAGCTCTCCAGGTACATGAGGATGACAGACGTCTGGTCATCGTCACGCAGGTACTCTAGTGCATCGTTACCGGAGATGTCGGCCTTGTTCCCGAGGCTGAGAAACTTGCTCACACCGATGCCGTACTCTCGAGCGTAATCGAGAATGGTGACGCCCATGGCGCCCGACTGGCTGAGGAACGCCACGTTTCCCGTCGCCGGCGTGGTCGGCGCGAACGTGGCATTCATGGAGATCTTGGGATCGGTGTTCAGCACACCCATGCAGTTGGGGCCGACCATCCGCATCCCGTACTTCCGCACCTGGTCCAACAACAACTGCTCGCGCGTCGCGCCCTCGCCGCCCACTTCGCGGAAGCCGGCCGATATCACGACCACGCTCTTGACCCCCGCTTCGCCGCACTCTTTCGCGACTTCCACCACTAGCTCCTTGGGTACAACGATCACAGCCAGGTCCACGGCACTGGGCACCGAACCGATGG
>LJTR01000324.1 GCA_001303465.1 Phycisphaerae bacterium SG8_4 | reverse complement strand
GCCATTGCGAACAATGAGACCGATTGCTGCTCGCCGGTGCTGAGCAGTTGATCCATCTCGCGCCGAGGTGGGTTGGGATTGAGTTCCAGTGCGTCGGCCACGAGCTGGTCGGTTTGTTTGCCCCGGGCCGAGGCGACCACTACAACGCCGTAGCCCTCGCTCACAGTTGCAATTACTCGCTCAGCGGCCCGCCTGATCTTCTTGGCGTCCGCGACTGAAGTGCCGCCAAACTTCTGAACAATTATCTTCATAGTATCCCTGTTAGCACATTACTTGCCCGGATCCGCTGTGGGCCAGAGTTCTTCTCGCTCTTCTACATGATTGGGTTGCGGCTGTCAAGCTCTTCAGCTCTTTAGAAAATACTCCATGAGTTCAAATCCGTTGTCTATTCTAAAGCCGCTCTTGGCCGCATTGGTTTCGCCGAAGGTTGTGTGCAAGATTCCGCTGATGCTGTCGCCGGCGATGGCAAACGGCACCGGTTCGGACGAATGAGCACAGGTTCGAGTCAACGTCGGATGATCCGGCATCACAAGCATCCGCCAGCTTTGATGATTCTGCAGAGCCTCAAAAACGGGCCCTACGATGTGTTCGTCAATCAGCTCGATGGCCCTTTTTTTCATCTCGGCGTCGCCTCCATGCGATGCCTCGTCAGGCGCCTCGACATGGACGAACACGATATCGTATTCGTCGAGAGCGGCGATAGCTGCCGAAGCTTTGCCCTGATAATTTGTGTCAATAAAGCCCGTGGCGCCGGGCACGTCTATCAGATCAAAACCGATCAGCCTTGCCAGACCCTTGACGAGATCGACGGCGGTAATGGCGGCACCGCGCAATCCAAATTTCTTCTCGAAACGTTCCATTTGGGCCCTCTTGCCCTGTCCCCAGAGCCAGATGGAGCTGACCTGGTTCTCGCCCAGGTCCTTTCTGACCCTGTTGATGTCGTGGCCCGTAAATACCTGTTGCGAACGAGCCATCAGATCGATCAGAACGTCGGCGTTCTTGCCCCGCGGCAACAGCTTGTCCATTGCCGTTCCTATGTGATCGTGGGGCGGATAGGTCTGAACGTCGAAGTCAAGGTCCTTGGAGACCAACAGGTGTCTGTAGCTCACACCCGCATGGAAACGCATTTGCTCGCTGCCGAGCTGGTTGTCCAGCTCTTCTATCAAGCTGGTCGCCTCGGCGGTGGAGATGTGCCCGGCACTGTGGTCGGCCATCTTGCCATCGGCGATAGTTATCAGATTGCATCTGAAGACCCAGTCGGTCAGGGACAACTTGATGTTGCGCGCGACCGCCTCGATTGGCGCCCGGCCCGTGTAGTATCGCTTCGGGTCGTAACCCAGCAGACTCATCTGGGCCACGTCGCTGCCGGGCTCCATCTTCGCGGGGATCGTCCGGACAAGACCCTGCTTTCCCAAAGTACTGATTCTATCCATATTGGGCGTCCGGGCCGCCTCGATTGGCGTCTTTTCGTCGAATTGTTCGAGCGGCTCGTCCGCGGCGCCATCGGGGATAATGATAGCATATTTGGCCGTCAATCCTTGTCCTCCGGGATATCTACTATTCTTATGCAGATCGGCTTGCCCCTTATGACATCGAGCTTTTCCATACCGTCGAGTGCAGCCGAGATGTTTTCCTCTCGGACAGGGTGGGTCGCGATAACGACCGGAACGGTGTTGTCGGGACCTGTGTCTTCGTGTTGTATCGCGCCGGATATGCTTACTTCGTGATCGGCGAGAACTTTGCTCCACCTGGCCACCACGCCGGGTCGGTCTTTACACATTATTCGGATATAAGATCTGCTCACCAGATTGTCCATCTTCTCTATCAGCGGGACCGTCTGGGCCCTCGGTCGCAGATTCACATGACTGAAAGTGTTTGCGGAGTTGCCAAGGGCGACGTCAATGATATCTGCGACTACGGCGCTGGCGGTAGGCATCATACCGGCTCCCCGGCCGTAGAACATGACCTGCCCAACGGCGCTGCCGAAGATACTGACAGCGTTGAACGGTCCTGTTACGCGGGCGAGCGAGCAGTCATTGGCAATGAAGGAAGGATGCACCCGAAGTGAAATCCTGCCTTGTTTGTTCCTTTGCCCGATAGCGAGCAATTTAAGACAGTAGCCCATTTCGCTGCCGTAGCGAATGTCATCGATCGAGATTCCCTCGATGCCCTCGACGAAGATGTCCTCAAGGGCTATTTCATGCGCAAAAGCCATAGAGGCCAGGATCGCAAGCTTGTGGGCACTGTCACCGCCGCTGATATCCAGTGTTGGGTCCGCCTCGGCATAGCCTTTCTTATGTGCCTCAGCCAGGGCGTCGGCAAAACTCAGGTTCCGGCGCGTCATACTGGAGAGAATGTAGTTGCAGGTCCCGTTGACAATACCGTACATGGAGTAGATGGTGTTAGCTGTCAGGGCCGATCTGACGGCCGAGACAATAGGTATTGCGCCGGCACAGCTTGCTTCGAACGCTATGCAGCGACCGTTTTCACGAGCGAGACGATACAGCTCATTGCCGTGCTCTGCGAGCAGGGCCTTGTTCGCGGTCACTACGTCTTTTCCAGATGCGAGCATCTTGAGCTGAACCTGTTTTGCCACATCCGTTCCACCGATCAGCTCGATCCCGATGCGGATCGAATCGTCGTCAAGCAGTCTGTTCAGGTCACCTGTAAGGACGCCCTGGGGCAGCTTTACCGGACGTTCCGACTTGGTATCTGTGTCCACGACGCAGGCCAGTTCAAGCCGAATGCCGGTCTTGGCTTCGATTGAATCACCATCTTCGATTATCAACCTTGCAACGCCCGTGCCCACAGTGCCGAAGCCGGCAAGCCCAACCCTTACAGTCCGTTTAGCCATATTACATGCTTTCCTGCCGCTGTCCCAAAAGTCCGTCAATCCTGCAGGAGCAGGCACGGAAGTTCCGATATTCTCCCCGATCCCGGCCGAGGGGACAATCCATCTAACCAAATCGATTAGAGTAAGAATTTAATAATACCAGTTCCACCAGGTCAAGCAAAAACCGGCAAATCACAGCAACTAAAATAGTATTGACTTAGTTACCCCGTCTGTGTTAGAATGGGTAAGTTTCTAAGGTTGAATACAGCAGCGCAACCGCAAGAAGCGGTACTGAGCAATCAGCAAGCAGGCTTTGCGGATCATGAAATGCGGAGTCTGTCCGATAACAGGGGGCAGTGGCCGCGAGTCGTTATATTGAACTGAGCTGACAGTGGTCGCGTCGAAGGAGAATTGGAACGCTCGCTGACGAAGGTTGTTATGTTGGAAAGTAGATCGGTAAGACAGGCTTGCGGCCATAGCGCCAATCGTGCGCGTCGAGAAAGCGGTTCGCAGCGGCCGCGCGTGCCGGTCGAGTTAGCTGATCGTACTCTCGCGTGTCGGCATGAGTTGAAGTATCATATCACTGAGACACAGGCCGCCGCGATAGCTGAGTTCGTCAAGCCGTTCGTTCAGTTGGACCGTTACTGTAAGCTGCAGCCAAGTCGTGACTATCCGATTGTGAGCTTGTATTTAGATTCGGCTAACCTGCAGCTCTGCCGGGAAAGTCTCACGGGGCACAAGAATCGTTTCAAGCTTCGCATCCGCAGTTACACGGATGAGCCTGAGTATCCACGCTTCTTCGAGATCAAGCGCCGGATGAACACGATCATTATGAAAAGCCGTGCACGGGTGATGGATTCGGACGTGGAAACATTGCTCGCGGGACTTCCGCTGCCGCCGCAAAACTATACCGCGGATATGGATGCGATCAACCAGTTCCAATTGTATGTTAGCAGTATTCGAGCCAAACCTGCGGTACTCGTTCGTTACATGCGCCAGGCGTACGAGGGCGATGATCAGAACAGAGTGAGAGTGACTTTTGACCGCGGGCTTGCCTACAATGTTACGAAGGTCGCCCGGGTGCGGCTGGGAGGCAGGGGCTGGCAGCGGAATCCCTTTACGATCGGTGGAGTTATTCTGGAGATCAAGTTTACCGATTGCTACCCCGCGTGGCTAAACCGGCTGGTTAAGCAGTTCGACCTGCGATCGCGATCTATATCGAAATATGCTTCCTCACTCCAGGACTCCAGTTCGTTGAGGTTTTGCGCGCCTGAATTGGCGATGTACTGACTATGGACAGGATTTGGCAAATGTTGGAAGGCAGTTCTCCTGTGGCACTGTCTTTTACCCCCGAGACGGTTCTGCTGTCCCTGTTGCTTGCCTTCGTTCTCGGGCAGGTTCTGGCCTGGGTCTATTATTTCACCCACAGCGGCCTGTCTTATTCCAGGTCTTTCGTGCAATCGCTGATCCTCATAACGGTTGTCATCGCAATGGTCATGGCCGTAATACAGACCAGTTTCATAACTGCGGTGGGGTTGATGGGTGCTCTGGCAATCATACGTTTTCGCAATATAATCAAAGATACCAGGGACATAGCCTTTATCTTCTGCTCGCTGGTAGTGGGTATGGCGTGCGGTTCTCAGCGGTATGCCGTCGCCATCTTGGGGACGATAATCTTGAGTTTGATAATCATATATCTGCACGTTGCCAGTTTCGGAACGCACCAGCCACATAATGGTTTCTTGCGGTTTACCTTTACGGGCCATATCGAGCCGGGCAGTGGGATTCTTACTATTTTGGAACGTTTCTGCGGCCGGTTCACCCTTATATCAGCACAGGATAGCGGTTTCGGGACCTCAGAAGTCGAATATGCCTACCAGGTGATGATACGAAACACTGCAAATAATCAGGAGATGCTCTCGGCACTGCAGGATGTCGAGGGGCTTGAGAATATAAGCCTGACGATGCAGGAAAGATTGCTGGAGGTTTAGGCCGGGCATGAAAAGGATAGATATTCGAAATTATCCATTTCGGCTGCGTCTGCACCTTCTGCCTATCCTCGTTTGGGTGGGGGCCCTGGCATGTGTGATCGGTCTTTTTTCCCGCCGCTCACAACGTTTTGAGGTTTTAGGAATGGTCCAAGGCCAGAGGCACCAGGTCGCAGCCGCCACTGTGGCAAGAATCACAAGCGTTTCGGTCCAGTTGTTCGACAAAGTCGAAAAAGGGCAGACTGTAGCGGTGCTCAATACCGTGCTCGAGGACGAGCAACCACCGAGCCAGTTGCAGGCACAACTGGACACCGTTCTGGCCGAGATTGAGCGTCTGACGGCCCAACTGGTTCCCACCCAAGACGGCCTATCTGCAGAGAAAGCTGACCGAGAAACCACGAGGATTAGTGATGCCCGGAGGTTTTCAGTAGACGTTGAAAACGCGAGGCTCGAGATACTCAGGCTCCAGGCTGTCATTGAAACCGACCGGATAACTCTGGAGGACTTGGCTCTGGACGTCAGAGTCGCCGAGCAGCTTGTCGGCGAACAGGTCCTTGCGCCGTTCGAACTGCAGAAAGCACAAGCTCAGTACAACGCCCTGGCCAAGAAGATCGAAGAGAATGAGAACCTGCTCGAGCAGGCCAATACGGCTCTGGAACAGAGCCTGCAGCGGCGGGATGAATATATCCAACACCAGCTGTATCACCCGTCGGTTGACAGTGCTCTGGAGGTAATCCGCAAAGCAATCAGCGTGCAGGAAAATCGGGTGGACGAACTGGTCACGCAACTGGAACATCTGGACCGCCGCAAGGCGCTGGAGTTGAAGGCTCCCATCGGCGGGGTCGTAAGCCAGATCCTGCACCGTCAGATGGAGGTTGTTCTGGCAGGCGAACCGATACTGATGATTGCCGATGGCGAGATTACTGATATCATCGCCTATGCAGGCAGTGGCCTGATGGGCAAGGTCCAGGAGGGAATGGCCGTCGAACTTATCAAGACCAGCGAGCCGGCAAAGATACAAATTGAGTCTTCCGAGGTGACATACGTCGGGCCGGTTGTCGAGCAGATGCCGTCGCAGTTGTGGCTGAATCCGAACGTTCCGCAGTGGGGACGACCCTTTCTGATCAAAGCTCCTGCCGTAATGC
>LJTR01000323.1 GCA_001303465.1 Phycisphaerae bacterium SG8_4 | reverse complement strand
GCGCCCGCCTTTTCCAGTACCCGTAATGGCGTCAGGCTCCAGATTGTGCTCGGCGATGATCCGCCTGACGGCCGGCGATAGAACCTGCGAATTGCCCTTCTGGTCCTCGGCAGCGGCAGCCTCATGCTGCGGCGCTGCCGCAGGCTGGGCGGCAGCATCACCGGCATCCAGCAAGGCCACGGTCTGGCCGATCGACACCTCGCTTGCCGCCTCTACCACGATCGCGAGCGTGCCGGAGCCGGTCGACGGAATCTCGAGCACGGCCTTATCGGTCTCCAATTCGAACAGGATGTCACCATCCTGCACAAAGTCGCCGTTCTGCTTGAGCCAGGCCACTATGACACCGGTGGTAATCGATTCGCCTACCGATGGAACCTTAATCTCCTCTTTCATAAAGCATCCTCGATCAGCTTTTTTTGCTCGGCTTGAAATTGTCTGAACAGACCGGTCGCGCTTGAGGCGCTCTCGTCCCGGCCGATATACTCAAGATCAACTTGTGGAAAATGAGACGAGAAACGCTCGCGCATATACGCCCACGCCCCGCAGTTTTTCTGTTCTTCCTGCACCCAGATCACGACGTCTGCCTTGGCATACTTCTCTATGCAGCCCCTCATCGTCCGCTCCGGAAACGGATACAACATCTCGGCGCGGATAATCGCCGAGTCTGCCCGACCTGTCTCCTGCCGCCGGGCAAGGAGATCGTAGTACACCTTGCCCGAGCAAAGCAGCACACGCTTAATCTGCTCCGGCTCGCACGAATCATCCAACACCTCCTGGAAACCGCCCTCGGACAACTCGCTGACCGAAGATATCACCTTTGGATGTCGCAGAAGGCTCTTCGGCGTCATCAGGATCAGCGGCTTGCGGCAGCTCATCTTTACCTGCCGTCGCAGTACGTGGAAATACTGCGCCGGGGTAGTGACATTACACACCTGAATGTTGTCGCCGGCGGCAAGCTGCAGGAACCGTTCGAGATGTGCGCTGGAATGATCGGGGCCCTGTCCTTCGCTGCCGTGCGGCAGCAGCAGGACCAGGCCGCTCGATCTGCCCCATTTGCTCTCTGCCGAGGCGATGTAGTTGTCGATGATGACCTGCGCTCCGTTGGCAAAATCACCGAATTGCGCCTCCCAGACCACGAGGGCGTTAGGGTTCACTAATGAATAACCGTACTCAAAACCCAGAACCGAGTATTCCGACAGAGGGCTGTCGAAGAGCGCCAGCTTAGCGTGGCCGGCAGCCAGCGTTTTCAGCGGAGTATGGCGGCTAGGCTGCTCGCTTTCGACGTCCCACCAGGTCATGTGCCTCTGCGAAAACGTGCCACGCACCGAGTCTTCCCCGGTCAGACGCACGGGGATACCTTCGAGCAACAGCGATCCGAACGCCAGCGCCTCGGCCAGCGACCAGTCGACAAGCGATTCTTCTTCGAGAGCTTTCTTCGTTCGCGACAGAATACGAGCCAGCGTGCGATGAACGGCAAATCCCTCCGGCACTTCCATTATGCTCTTGCCGATGCTCCGCAGCATTGACTCTGCAACTTGCGTATCGACCTGCTCATGTGAGTACTGCCGCTCGATCCCATGCCATTCGGGCCCCTGGTCACTGCTGATAATCGTTACCGGCTCGGCTCTCTCATGCTGCAGCGCCTCTTTGAGCGATTCGACATACGCCTGCGCTATCGAAGCCTGCTCCTGCTCGCTCGCAACGCCGGTCTCGGCACAATACCGACCATAGATAGCGCCGACGCCGGGGTGATCTTTGATTAGCCTGTACATATACGGCTGGGTAAACGACGGCTCGTCCGTTTCATTGTGGCCGTGCTTGCGATAACAGAAGACGTCAACAATGCAGTCGCTGAGGAATTCCTGTCGGAACTGCAGCGCCAGATCACAGACATACACCAAAGCTTCAGGGTCGTCACCGTTGACGTGGAAGATCGGCACCGGCAGCGCCTTGGCCACGTCCGTCGGGAAAAGCGACGAACGCGCATCTCTCGCCGCCGTGGTGAAGCCTATCTGATTGTTGATGATAATGTGAATTGTTCCGCCGGTGGTATAGCCCTTCAGCCGTGAAAGATTCAGAACCTCCGCGACAACGCCCTGGCCACAGAACGCGGCGTCGCCGTGCAGCAGAATAGGCAGAACCCGCCTGGGTTCGCTGCCGTGTTTCCTGTCCTGCAATGCGCGAGCCTTGCCGAGAACAACGGCGTCTACCGACTCCAGATGGCTGGCGTTGGCGCACATGCTTATATGTGCCGTTCCGCCGTCATCGAGAACATGATCGGTCTCGTACCCGATGTGATACTTCACGTCTCCGGCCCCGCCGTACATGCCCGGCGCAAAATGTTCCTCGAAAGTCGAGAACAATTCCTCCGGCGTCATGTGCAGGATCGTATTGAGAATTGAAAGCCGTCCCCTGTGGGTAGTTCCTATGACGAAGTCCTGGATGCCGTAGCGCGGCGCGCTGTCGACCAGAAAGTGCAGCCCCGGAATGATCGCTTCGGAGCCTTCCAATGAGAATCGCTTTTGCCCGACGTAGAACTGGTGCAATGTCCGCTCCAGCGCCTCGGTCCTCAGCAGGTCTTCGAGTATAATCCGTTTCTGGCCAGCATCGAGCGTGGGCCGGTTATGGGTCGACTCCATCTTCTCGATGAGCCAGCGCCTGACGTTCTTGTCCTGAATGTGGAGAAATTCCACGCCGATTGAGCCGCAGTAAGTCTCTCGAAAAGCGGCGACAATATCCCGCAACGGCGCCGGAGACGGCTTCATAAATCGCCCCGCCGAGAAAACCGTGTCCAGATCGCTCGGGGAAATGCCGAATTCGCCGAGCGTCAGTTCCTCATAGGCAACGCCGTCCTTTCTCCTGAGATAATCGTGATTGGGCTTGCCGTCCTCGCCAAGCGGATTCAGACGGGCATACAAGTAGCCAATGTCTCTGTAGGCCCATAGCATGCTGTCGACGCGGCTCTGCCGGTAGGCCATGTCACTCTTTCCGGTCCGGGGCTCAGCCTGAGCACGCACGCCATCCGGCATCGCAGCCCGCCTGAAGTATGCGTCCCACGCCGGTACGACCGCAGAAGGTTCCCTCTCCCACTCAGTCCATAGTCTCTCAATGTAGGACAAGTTATCCATAGTCTACATGAGTCCGGCTGCCCGCCATAGATTCTCGATTCTCGTTTCTCGTGAGCAATGAGCAATGAACATCGAGCATAGCTTCTCATTCAAGGGACAAATCTTATCAGCGGTTTGGCCGCTGGTCAATTGAAAACCTCTTGTGACCATCAGAGCTCATCGGGTATCTGATCGGGCCTGTCGACAACGACTACTCCGGCGTCTCTCAGCGCCGCGACCTTGGCCTCGGCACCGCCGGTGCCTGCCGAGATAATCGCGCCGGCGTGCCCCATCCGCTTGCCAGGGGGTGCAGTGCGACCGGAGATGAATGCAACGACCTTCTTGTGCACGGACGTCTTTATGAATGACGCGGCCTCCTCTTCGGCCTCGCCGCCTATCTCGCCAATAAGAACAATCGCATCGGTCTTCTCGTCTTTTTCGAACAGTTCCAGCAGTTCGACATATCCGGTGCCGACGATGGGGTCACCGCCAATCCCGACGCAGGTCGATTGCCCGAGACTGCGCTCGGTGAGGTCGTACACAACCTCGTAGGTAAGGGTCCCGCTGCGTGAAATCACGCCGACACCGCCGGGCCTGTGAATCTCACCAGGCATGATACCGACCTTGCACTTGCCGGGTGAGATAATCCCGGGGCAATTGGGGCCGATCAAACGCACGCCCTTGTCTTTCAATTCGTGATATAGATCTACCATTCTCAAAACTGGAATGCCTTCTGTTATGCAGACAACCAGGCTTATCCCGCTGTCTGCAGCTTCGCGGATTGCATCCGGTGCGAAGGCCGCTGGAACAAACACCACCGAGCATTCTGCCCCGGTCTTGGCGACCGCATCGTCCACAGTATCGAACACGGGAATCGCGCCGACGGTACGCCCGCCCTTGCCTGGCGTGACGCCTCCAACCACCTTCGTGCCGTACTCGAGCATCGCCTCGGCATGAAACGAGCCATCCCGTCCGGTGATTCCCTGTACGATAACCCTGGTATGTTCGTCTATCAGAATGCTCATCAGAGCGACCCTCCCCCGGAACAGGCAACCGCCTGGTCGATAGCGTCGCCCATCCGGCGAGTGGCAATCAGACCCGCTTTGCCCAGCATGTCGCGCCCTTTCTTTCCATTGGTACCGATCAGACGAATAACGATCGGAAGCGTAATGCCAAGCTGCTCTCGCGCCCAGAGAATTCCCTGCGCCACGTCGTCACAGCGGGTAATGCCTCCGAAGATATTGACAAGGATCACCTTGAGCTGTTCGTTTCGCAGCAGGATGCGCATCGCATCGAGGACCTTCTGCGGATTCGAGCTGCCGCCCACGTCCAGAAAGTTGGCGGCCCTTCCGCCGGCGAGCTTGATGCAGTCCATCGTCGCCATCGCAAGCCCGGCGCCGTTTACCATACAGCCAATCTCTCCGGACAGACTGACGAAACTAAGGCCCGCCTCTCTCGCCTCGATTTCGTCGGCCGTGTATTCATCCGCGTTGCGAAGTTCAGCGAGTTCAGGATGTTGAGGGACACCACTATCGTCGAAGACGATCTTTGCATCGGCGGCGATAAGCCGCCTCTGCGCGGTTACCGCCAGCGGATTGATCTCGACCAGCGAGCAGTCCTTCTCGCGGAACAGCCGATAGATGTTCTGCGCGATCTGGAAGGCTTGGTCCAGGAGCCCGCGGTCCTCGAAGGACTCGGCCAGCCACTTCCTAAGAGCCTCATCGTTGTCGGCGGGCATTACGAAACGTCTGATCTTCTCCGGCTTTTCCTCGGCGATCTGTTCGATGTCCATGCCCCCGGCGGCACTTATTATCAGGATCGCCGCTTTGGCCCGACGGTCAACCGTGATTGCGGCGTAATACTCGGCCTTGATGTCCAGACGCTCGGTTACAAGCGCCTTCTCAACAATGAATCCCTTGACGGACATGCCCAGGATCTTCTCAGCCGCGGACTCCGCCTCCGCTTGCGAGGACACCACCTTGATTGCGCCCGCTTTTCCGCGGCCGCCCGTCAGGACCTGGCCCTTGACCACGGCTTTACCTCCCAGATCAGCGGCGGCTTTGCCGGCCTGCTCGGCGGTGCGAGCCAACTCTCCCTTCGGTATGGCAATGCCGTACTGCTCGAGCAGCCGGCGGGCCTGGTGCTCATGTATCTTGATCGCCGTTCTCCTTAAATGCCTTGATCTGACGTTTTACCATGTTGATGTTCTTTGTGACCTTAATGCCCCGGGGGCAGACGCGCGTGCACTGGAAGTGATTCTCACAGGGCCAGACTCCGTGAGGATCGTCGAGCACATCTGTACGTGCCCCGATCCCTTGGTCACGGCTGTCGAACACAAATCGAGCCGCCTGCACGACCGCTGCCGGCCCGATGAAGTCCGCATCCTTCTCTGCTACGACCGGACACGATGAGTGACACGAAGCACACAGAATGCACTTGGTCGGGTCGTCGAACTTGCTCCGCTCGTCCGGCATCTGAATCGTCTCACCGTGCTCGGCCTTTTTCGCCGGGATAAGAAACGGCTTGACCAGGCGATAGAATTCGAAGAATCGCGCGTAATCAACCATCAGATCTCGCTGCACCGGAAGCGATCTCAGCGGCTCTATAGTCACCACGTCGCCGTCGCTTTCGGCAACGTCCCGCACCAGGGTCTTGCATGCGAGTCGCTCGATGCCGTTTATAGTCATCGCGTCCGAACCGCACACGCCGTGGGCGCAGCTCTTGCGAAAGGACCAGAAGTCGATCAGTCGGCTCGGCGGTAATCTCGAAATCCTGGAGCCGCGGCGCATCGTCGGTCTCAGGATGATAGCGGCTGATTCTCAGCGTTATCTTCATAGCTATCACTCCGACTAATACTGTCGCGGCTTGGGCTCCCAGATTGAAAGATCCACATCCCTGGCGCCAAGTCGAACCGATCCGTCTTCGAGCCAGCCAAGTGTGTGCCTCAGGTAGTTATCATCATCACGCTGAGGGAAATCCTCACGGGCGTGCGCGCCGCGACTTTCCATGCGATCTTGTAGGCCCTGCTCGTGTCACCGACGTGAACCTGCTGCGTCGCGCGCCGCAGTTCCCAGAGCTTATCGACGGCATCGCTCATCTCGTCGCCGCGCCGGTAGATTCCGACAGAATCCATCATTATGGCCTTCATCGCGGTCCTGATCTTCTCGGCCTGCTCGTTGCCCCGCTGTTTACTCAGTCCGTCCATCAGCCCTCTTGCCCAATCAGAGGCGTCAGGCGAAACTGCCTCCGCATCTGTCTGGTTGACAAACTCCGACATATGCTTTCCCGCCCGTCGGCCGAACACTATCAGATCGACAAGGCTGTTTGTCCCCAGGCGGTTGGCCCCGTGAACGGAGACGCACGCGCACTCTCCCGCAGCGTACAGGCCGTCGTACAAACCGCCGTCGCCGTCGGCGACGACCCGGCCCTCGAGGTCTGTGGGTATACCGCCCATGCCGTAGTGCGCTGTGGGCTGTACCGGTATCGGCTTCTCTGCCGGATCGAGACTCAGGTACGTCCTGCAGAAATCGCTTATATCGGGCAATTTCTTCTCCAGTACTTCCTTGCCCAGATGCGTGGCGTCAAGAAGAACGTAGTCGTCTCTCGCAGGATCGCCCAACATTCCTCTGCCGGCGCGAATCTCAGTCAGAATAGCCCGCGCGATCATGTCACGCGGGGCAAGATCCAGCAGTGTAGGTGCATATTGCTCCATGAAGCGATCGCCGTGGCGGTTCCTTAAGATCCCGCCCTCGCCGCGAACGCCTTCGGTAATGAGTATCCCCATCCCGCGAATCCCGGTCGGGTGAAACTGGAAGAACTCCATGTCTTCAAGCGG
>LJTR01000141.1 GCA_001303465.1 Phycisphaerae bacterium SG8_4 | reverse complement strand
GAGGACGGTACGGCCATCGGGGACGTCATTGCGCTGGCGGCGGCCAGACTGCAGTAAGCCGAGGAGGAAATCCAGCAGAGGAAGAGGCAACTGGCCGCCTCGGGCGAGCAGATCTCAGACGCTAACGAAGGCGGCTTCAAGATAAAGAGCAAGGTTATTGTCCTGCTGACCGACGGCATGAACAACGCCGGCCAATATGACCCTCTCGAAGCGGCCGAACTGGCCAAGAAATGGGGGATAAAGATATACACGATCGGAATCGGCTCAGACCAGGCGTACACTACCACACAGGGTCTTTTCGGGACGTTCAGGATACCGGCAGGGCAAACCCTCGATGAAGGACTGCTCAAGGCGATTGCGGAAAACACGGGCGGATTCTACGGCAGAGCCGATGATGCCAAAGCGCTGCGCAGGATAGTCGAGAGAATCGACGAATTGGAAAAGACCGAGGTCAAGTCCGTTCAGTACACGCAGTTCGCAGAGCGTTTCGGGCCCTGGACGCTGGCAGCATTGTTGGTGCTGGGCGCCGAGATACTGGCAGGCTGTACAGTCTTTCGGAAGATACCATAGAGCAGAGGGCATGAAGAACTCATGAATCTGGGAAATGACAAGGCGTTGTGGTTCTTGTTTGCCGTCCCGGCGGTCTTGCTGCCCGTATACGTTTGGTGTTTCTGGCAAAAGGCCAGGGCACTTAGAGTGCTGGCCAGCAACGAAATGCTCAAGAAGATCAACAACTCGGTGAGCCTCAAGAAACAACTCTTCAAAGCTCTGTTGCTTCTGGCGGCTTTCGTGAGTGTTGTGGGAGCGCTGACCGAGCCGAAATGGAATCCTCAGGCCCAGAAGATCAGGCGCCGAGGTCGGGACATCTGCATATTGCTCGACACTTCCCGGTCGATGCTAGCCGAAGACATAAAGCCGAGCCGACTCGAGCGCTCCAAAATAGCGATCGCAGATCTGCTGGAGACTCTGGCGGGCGACAGGGTCTCGATAGTGACCTTTGCCGGCAACAGCACGGTGAAATGTCCGCTTACTCAGGACTACGCCTTTGTAAGAATGGCTCTGGCCGACATTTCCACCGAGAGCACGAGCAGGGGCGGCACGGTGATAGGCGACGCCATCCGCAAGGCAACGCAGGAGGTCTTCGACCAGAAGAGCCGCCAGTACAAGGACATAATACTGATTACCGACGGCGAAGAGCACGAAGGCTACGAGAGCTTCCCCGTTCAGGCGGCCGAAAAAGCCGCCGCCGAAGGTATAAGAATCATCGCCATCGGGCTGGGCAATGAGAATGAGGGCTCGCGCATTCCTATCACCGGACCGAACGGCGAAAAGACCTTCCTTAAGTACAAAGGCCAAGAGGTCTGGTCCAAACTGGGCGGAGATCTGCTGCGGAGAATCGTCTATGCGACAGATGGGGGCAAGTTCCTGTCGGTCGGGCCCGGCACGACTTTGGATCTCGGCGAAATATACGAGAGTCTGATAGCCTCAGCCGAAAAACGCGAGCTTGAATCGACGACAATGTTCAGGTACGACGAGAAATTCCAGATATTCGTGGCTTTGGGATTGATGTTTCTTATTTGCGAGGCCTTCATAAGTGAACGCAGGAAAACATAGAGTGACGCCTAAATTGCTGATGGTCCTGGCTTTGGCGCAGACTGTTTGCGCCAATCCGGCCAGAGTTGCTATCTCACAAGGCAATAAGCTGTACATGCAGGGCAATTTCAACGAGGCGATCAACAAATACGACCAGGCCCTCACAGCCAGTCCCGAGGCCTTGCGACCGAAATTCAACAAGGCAAACAGCTACTACAGACTCGATGATCTGAACCAGGCGATGGACTTGTACAGGGAAGTTGCCGCCGAGAGCAAAGACATGGCTCTGGTCGCCAAGGCCAAATACAATCTCGGCAATTCCTATTTTCAGCAGGGCATCAAGCAGAGAGACTCGAATCTGCAAAAGGCATTCGATGACTTGAAGACTGCGATAGATTCCTGGAGAGGCACGCTTGATATCGAACCTGAAAACAAGAGGGCAGCCAAGAATATTGAGGTGGCCAGGCTGATAATGAAGGACATCATGGATCAGCTCAACAAACAGCAGCAGGACCCGAATCAGCCCCAGGATCCCAACCAACCGCAGCAACAGCAACAGGACCAGCAACAGCAGGGATCTCAACAACAGGACCCCAATCAACCGCAGCAGCAACAGGACAAAGACTCAGGGCAGGATCCGAATGAGCCCCGGGACCCGAACCAGACGGAGAACCAGCAGCAGAAGCAAGACAGGCAAGAACAGCAGCAACAGGCAGCCGCTCCCGACACTACGGCTCAGGAAATCCTCGACAGAGAGCAGCGCCGCCGAAAAGACAGGCAAGTTTTGCAGAGAGGCCAGTGGCAGAAAGTCGAAAAAGACTGGTAATGCAAATGATAAATGATTAATGATGAATGATTATTGATTCATTGCCGCTCGATAGAATGAGACATATGCAAAATAGTTCTGCTGCTATTATGCTGTTGGCAGTGGTGACCGCAACTGCTTCGGGGCAGGTGCGCGTTTCGGCGCAGGTCGACACCAGCAGAGACATCTATGTTGGCGAGAATTTCGCGTACTACGTTGTTATAGAAGGCTCGGACAAGCCGGGACAGGTGGATTTGGAGCCGTTGCGCCAGTATGATCCGCAGAGCACGGGGAACAGAAGGCAGAGTTCTACAAACATCATCAACAGCAAGGTCACGACGACGACAACAATGATAATGACCTATTCTCTGAGGGCAGGCGAGGCCGGACTCATGCGGCTGCCTTCGCTTTCGGTTGTGGTCGACGGAAAGACATACCGGACGAATCCCGTGGCTGTGAACGTCACAAAACCGGGTACTACCGATCAATTGGATATCGAGATGGAATTGTCCCAGCAACGGTGCTTCGTCGGACAAGCCGTCTTGTTGACGATAAAATTCTATTTCTCCGCCAACACCAAGAGCCCGCAGTTCAATATCCCGGTCCTCGACAGCGATGCCTTTTACTTTGAGAACCCCGACGTTCTCAACCAAGAGGTTCAAGAACATGACTTTGGCAACGGTGTGACGATCCTGTATTCCCAGCATCAGGTGACGCGTGCCGGCAGACCGACAAACCTGCTTCTTCTGCGCAAGATTCTAATTCCGAAATCATCGGGGTCTATGCGGATCGAGCCGACAACAGCCACCGCAGATGTCGCTGTCGCGCGTTCAAACAGCTTCTTCGGCTCACAGTTCAGGTACAAACGCTTCATGGTGACATCAGAACCAGTTGAGTTGACCGTATTACCGCTGCCCGAAGAGGGCAAGCCGGCTGAGTTTTACGGCCTGGTTGGTCAATACACAATCCAGGCATCTGCAAGCCCGACCGACGTCAGCGTTGGTGATCCGGTCACACTCAGCATCAAGATCGGCGGCGGCGAGTACCTCAAACCCGTCCGCTGGCCAGCGCTCGAACAGGTACCGGAGCTGGCGGCCAATTTCAAGATTCCCACCCAGAAGGCATCGCCGACCATTGTCGACGGTTTCAAAGTCTTCACACAAACGATAAGAGCCAATAACGATAATGTCACTGAAATACCGTCGATTCCGCTGGCCTACTTCGACGCCGAAACGGGCAAGTACGCCATAGCGAAAACCGAGCCGATAAAGCTCGATGTAGCCCCGACGAAGATCCTGACTAACGCGGACCTGGAGGGCGCCGACTTGGCGCCGGTTAACAGAGAAGTCGAGGCGATAAAGAAAGGTCTGTCTGCCAATTACGAAGACCTTGACGTTCTAGAGGACATGAGCTTCTCCCCGCTGGCTGCCTTGGCGCACCCCGGCTACGCGGTTCTTTGCGGTGCGCCTCTACTGGCATTTGCGTCGAGCTTATTGATCAGACTCTCTGGGCGCACGAGCCCCGAAAAAGCAGCGGCGAAACGGCGCCGGCAAGCCTGCGGCAAAGCCCTCGGGCAGTTGAAGCGCATCGCCTCGGCCAATCCAGAGCGACAAAGCGAATTGCTCGTCGGTGCGATGAAGCAATACATTGGTGAGCGCTTTGACAAGACAGCCGGCTCTCTTACTGGCGATGACTGTTACGACATAATCGTAGCCAGTACCGACGATGCGCCGGCGGCGGACAAATTCAGAGAGGCAGTAACCAGTTTCGAAGCGGCGCGCTACGCGTCGCTGGAGGTAAACATAACCTCCGAAAGAGTCAAGGAAGTGATCGAGCTTATTCGCCGCATTGAAAAGAATTGCAGATGATTAAGAAGAGCTGCCACATGGTGCTGACCTCTTTGCTCCTGCTTTGCCAGGCGTCCTCGGCAGGAGCTGCTCTGTCAAAGGAACAAGCATACGTGCTTTTCAGTCAGGCTAATGAATCTTTCAGGCAAGCCAATTCTATCGCCAATGACCCGGATAAGGCCCGGAGGCTGTACGAAAAGGCGATACTGAATTACGAGAAAATAATTGGTGACGGCCGGATAAGAAATCACAAGCTCTATTACAACCTCGGCAATGCCTATCTTCTAAACGGGGATATCGGCAACGCAATTTTGAATTATCGCCGGGCCGAGATGCTCGACAAGACCGATACAAACGTTCAGAAGAATCTGGCCTTTGCGCGCAGCCGCAGGGTAGACAGAGTTGCCGTTAAAACTGAGAAACGCATCTTGCAGACGCTGTTCTTCTGGCACTACGATTTCTCCATCAAGACAAAATTTGCCATCACGTCCATCTGTTTTGCGATTGCCTGCATCAGTCTTACGGTAATCACATGGTACGGCAAAGCCGCACCGTGGGTCGCAGCGGCTGTGATTTGCGGCGTTTTGACGACTTGTCTGCTTGCATCAGTCGTGCTGGAGAGCCGTGCTCGCGCGAGAAGAGTATACGGCGTCATCACCTCTGAGATGGTTGTTGCCCGCCAGGGTGACGGTCGCAACTATCCCGAAAGCTTCAAGGATCCTTTGCATGCCGGCACAGAGTTCGATCTAATCGAGCGCCGGGGCGGCTGGCTCCACATAAGGCTCCTAGAAGGCACTTGTCTTTTGTCATTCACTTTCATAAACACTGGGAAAACAGGACACCTTGGTATATAATCCATTGATGGATTTTTCAATTGTTATACCGGCATATGATGAGAGAATGAAGATAGCCCGAGATGTCGAGGCAGCGGCGGCATTCCTGGTGAGAAATGACTTTGCCGGAGAGGTCATAGTCGTAGATGACGGCAGCAAGGATGACACGGCCAAGGTCGCAAGAAATACCTCCATCGAGCCGGATGTTCACTTGGAGGTTATTCGATACGAAGAACACCGGGGCAAGGGCTACGCCGTCCGCAAGGGGATGGGACACTCGAGCGGCGAATATGCGATGTTCGCCGACAGCGGCTCCTGCGTGCCCTACGATGATGTTCTCCAGGGATTGGATCTGCTGAAATACGGAAGGTGCGAGATAGCACACGGCTCGAGAAAGATGACCGGATGCAATATCGAAAAGGGCCAGAGTCTATACCGCCGAATCTGCTCGAAGATGTTCCACTGGTTCATAATCTATGACATGAAAATACCCGCCGAATTCACCGACACACAATGCGGATTCAAGATATACAAAGGCGATATCGCGCGAGAACTGTACGGCCGGTGCATTACTGACGGCTTTACGTTCGACATAGAAATCATCATGCGGGCGCAAAGGAAAGGTTATCGGATAAAAGAATTTCCTATCGACTGGACATGTGACCGCGACAGCCGGTTGTCACCGACTCGCAATTCATGGAGTGTTCTCTCCGAACTGCTGACCATCAGGCGAGTCATGTCGAAGAAGTGAAGTAGGCTCTGTCTGGAAACTCGATCTGGCTTCGAGCGGCTTGTTTTCTTTAGCTGTTTGATGTTGCTGGCGCAGCCACGGTCGGATAAAGGCAGCCGCTGTTGTCCACCTGACTGCATCCGGCTCCATCGACGATAAAACCAATATCGCCTGCTTCGCCGTCTTTGCCAGGCGAAAAAACGCTCCCTCTCGGGCCGACGACGGAGTTTTCAGAAAGAGCCCATAATTCACATTTTAGATTCGAGATCTGATACCCCCCAGGGTTGTAGATTCGCGCGAGCGGGATCATGAGCTGTTTTTGTAAAGCTACTCACCCGCCCAAGAACGGAGATTTCAAATCGGTGGCGCTATGAACTGTCCTTCCAGAGACCGAAACGCAGAATCTTGTCTTTCTGTCTGTCTGCGCCCTGCACTATTACCATGGCCCGCGTATCCGGATGGAGCTCACAATATTTCTCGATCTGGTCGGCAGTCATAACCATAAAGGCAGTCGAGAGAGCATCGGCGGACGCCGCATCGGGGGCGCCTGACCAGGCGGCAAGTTTGCCCTCGGCCGGCTCGGCTGTGCGAGGATCGATGATGTGCTGACCCTTCTGCACTCCGGATCCTCCCAGTGCGCCTGCTCGCAGATGGGGACGGGCCAATATCCGGCTGCGGTCTGCCGGGTAGCTCAACGTCAGGGGCCACCCCTTTGTCTCGGGCGGGGCCTCCAGGGCCAGAACGGAACTGTAGCCTCCGGAAATCAATGCCGTCTCGATACTCCACTCGCGCAGCAGTTCGCCCATCCGATCGACAGCATAGCCTTTGCCGACACCGCCGAGGTCAACTTGTACCGGACTAGCCAGCAGCTTGACGGTAAGTTCCATTTCGTCCAGTTCCAGCAGGTGCATCCCGGTATGCCGGCGGGCAAGCTCCAGCTCTTCGACCGAAGGCGTGCGCGGCATTCCGCTTTCGCCGCGCCAGCATTTAAACAGCGAGCCAATCGTGACATCGAATGCTCCGGCTGTTTCGGCGTGGACTCGGGCACTGATCTTAAGACATTCAAATGTGTCCAGGCCAAGCAGCAACGGCTCATCGGCGGCCAAGTTATTGATTCGTGATATATCGCTGTTCTCGACGTATCGGCTAAGGTCGCCCTCGAGTCGATCCACCTCATTGAAAGCTGCTGTCGCCGCCTGCAGGGCGTAGTGGTCATCCTCATGCACAATAAGGATCTGGAAGGTGGTCGCCATTGCCTCGTGCGAAAAACGCTTCATGCCGGCCAATGAACCGCAATCGCTCCGGACAAAACATGTTTCTTCCTGCCGTTGCTCGGTCATTCTTCGCCCTCTATCTGTATCTGCACTTCGGGCACCAGCCTTTCGCTGACAGCCGTCCACAAATCCCTTCTGACATATCCGAGCAGCTTAACCTCGGGACGCAGCCACACGTAGTAGGGCTTGTCAAACAGACACATGTAGATCTTGCGCTTCTCTGGCGGTATCAGCGTGTAGAGTTTGTTGGCCAATGCGGCCTCTATGTCCGGCGAGGCAGAGGCGATAATCAGCGGTGCCGCGCTTGGACTATCGACGACCCGGTTAGACCAACTCACCTGGGTGAAAGACCTCAGATACCAGGGAAGAGGCCAATAGTCGTCTCCGGGACAGATAACTTCGATGGGCATGTCACGACCATCTTCATGAACATCCGCGCAGTCCTGGATCTTCTCGACGACAGTGAAGATCTCCCTCGTCGGGTGGGCGTAGACGTACGGATTGCGACTGTCCGCATCGTACGCGTAGCTACTCTGATATGCCTGCCAGGTCAGGTGAAGTGATGCCTCTAACAACAGACAAAGCACAATCAAACGCGGCAAGACATTCGGCGCCAGCTTCACCAGCACTACAGCCCCGACACCGGCCAGTAGAATCATGCCCTGCAGAAAGCCCAGCAGACACCAGGGAGTCTTGTACGGAATTGCAGAATACACCACCGTCATAGTGAGCGTGTAAAAGGCGATGAATCTGAGCAGGCCCGGGTTCGCCCCGGACAGATTCTTTCTTCTCAGCGCTGCTATGAATCCCACGACAGCCAGCAGGACTATGAGCGCTTCGGTCCAGACGGGGCCGCCAGCGAACTTCGAATAGAGGAGCATCTTGAGATAGTAGTGCCAGGGATGGATATGCAGAGGCGTGCTGCCGGCACGATCGAGGTAGGTCACATAAGTTCGAATCGAATCGGCAATCCCCGCAGGATTGGACAGAAAAGATGAGAAGAAAAGGATCGATACTATCACAGCCGCGGCCAGGCCCGCGACAAGATGGGACCACTTGACGGGGTTGCCGGCGCTTTGAGCAGAGCCTTGCCGGCGCTTCATGTGCAAGACGAGCAGCAAAGCCAGTAGCATCGCGGCAAAGGCGATGACACATGTCTCCTTGGTAGCATGCATAAGCCCCAGGAACACACCTGCCGACAGAGCCCAACCGATGTTCCTTTTTTGAGTGTATCGGTAGCCTGACACAATTGCGCCGAAAGTAAAACAGACCAGGAGCATTTCCTGGATGTAATAACGGCTGTAGTAGACCATGGCCGGCGAGACTGCGGTCAGCAAGGCGGCATAAGCGGCAGCGCCTGTCCCCAGGCCGCGGGCCATCGGCAATACGAGCAGTATCAGGCATACACCGAAGAAAACGGGCACGATGCGCAGAGTGACCTCGCTCACCTCGGTCAGGTCCTTGGCGCCCGTGAGCCAGGCGCCGATCAGAGTCAGGTAATTGAGCGTCGGCCCGTGGTATTCATAGGGGTCATACTCGTAGCGGCTCTGCTCCAGCAACAAACGGAACTTGTCGGCGTGAACCGCTTCGTCCCCGTGCATTGGGCGCTGACTGAGCCGCGGCAGGCGCAGCGCGAACGCAACAATTGTCGCGGCCAGAATAAGGACGCAACATTTCCTGGCCATCTTAACTTGCCGGCTTGCCGAAAACTGCAGCCTCGATGTAGTGGTTCAGATCGTTGCTGGTATTGCCGTTGCTGTAGAAACGGACATAGCGTGCTTTGACATTTTTGTCAAGCACGTAGATAAGCTTGCCTTCGTTCGTTTCGCTGTAGTGCTTGTCGGTGCCGACACCAAAACCCGCCGAGTTATCGATGTCATTGTTGAACACGGTCTGGACATTCGTGATGAAATCCGGATCCTCGGCAACCTGCACCACCACGTCAAAGTAAACACGGGCCTGCTTATGATAGTGCCACACGACTATAGCGTAGATCTCGCTCATGGCCTCGAGGTCGACCGTCACGTGCTGAACAAACGGACCCAACTCGACATAGCTGCCGTCGGCTGCTTCCATGTCGCCGTCGGTGATGTAGTCGATCTCGCCGATGATGGGCTCCTCATCGCTGCTGGTGACAGGCTTGCCCAGGGCCAGATTCTTTGTTCCCGGAGGGGCCAAAAACGGCGGACGGGCGTGGCCCAGCGGCTTTTCAAGATTCGGAACTCTCGTATCCTGGGGCGTGCCTACAAACATCGGCTTTGGCAGCTCCATCTCAAAGGGCACCAGGCCTGCCGCATTGGCGGCGGCATCAGCTACGGTCTTGGCTGCGTCGGTTGCCTTCGGAGCCGCGGGTGTAGCTGCAACTTGCTCTTGCGCGGGCTCGGCGGCGGGGGGCGTGGCAGGGGGGGGCGCTGGCTGGCTGACCTCATCTGGTCCGGAATCGGATTTCTTGCAAGACGGAAGAAGGCATAAAGACAACACGAACAGCACGCACAAAGCGACTTTCACAACTGAACCAAGTTCTTTCTTCATCATTTTCCTTTTACCTCAAAATTTGCAATTCTGCTCAACCCACAAAACAACCGGCTTTCAAGAAACGACCGCAAACGTGAAAAACCAGAGCGGTCATACTATCCTATCTGTAAGACGTTGTCAAGCCGCCGCGAAGTATATTTTTTTTCCTCGCTCCGCCTATCGCAGCATGAATACTGCGACCTGCAACGGCCTTAAGGGCCTTCAAACACTGCACTTAACACAATCTGCAAGTGCCCTGAAAAAATGCGGCTCAGTCGGTCGATCGGCATCTGCCACCGACAGATCCAGATGGCTATCGGCGAATACGTGCGATTCGATTCTGCTCACAACTGAAGTCGAGTATCGGCCCATTTCCTGACTAACCTGGCCGCGCGCAGAACGGGGTATTCCAGGGAACTCAGCCCGGTCGGTTTGGACTTGGCCTCATGCGCGGTTCTCAGGTATTCCTCTCTGAAGCCGCTCGCTCTCCACTTCTGTGTAACCGCAAGTTTCGAGTTATTGTTCAGACAATGTTCAAATGATCCCCACACATCCTGACGCGGCCCTACACACGCCAGAGGCGACAAGTATCTTCTGTCAAGCCAGGGAGTGTACAACTCGACGTCGTCAAACAGTTCCTTCTTGAAGATCTTCCGGCTTAGTCGTCTTCCCTTTTCCGTCTTCTGCAGAAGCGCATATATGAAGGCGCACTTCTCGCACTTGCCGCAGTTCTTGGACCTCCAGTTCGCAGATCCGCACGAAGAGAATGCCTGCATATTCCTGGGGACGTGGCTCAGTAGAATATCCAGAACATCTCCGTCACTGATACTGGCTATTGGACTTGCGACCCGTATGTTTTCGTTAATCAGTCTTCGATATGTACTCTCCAAAAGCCTGAGATGTCTCGTTGTCTTCTGGTGCTGGTGATTGACAATTCTGTCTCGATAGTACGCAAAACTGTCGTCGGCAGAATTCTCTATCCCCAGCGCAATCTTTGATGCGCCTATCTTGTCGGCGTACATGGACAATGCGCCGGTCAAGAGGCCTATCTGATATGAGCTGAAATACCAGTCGCCGTATGTTTCTATAAGTCGTTTCCTTCTTGAAGAAAGAAAGTAAGCTGTTGCCGGTTTCAGGCCGATTGCCCTGAGCTTCGGTATCCATCTTCTCAAATCCTGCCAGGACCGGTCGCCCTCGTTGAGCAGGAACGGATGGACCTTGTACCCGGCCTCTAAAAGAGAAAAGAGAGTGACAATAGAATCCTTGCCTTGCCCCTTGCCGCCCATCTGCCGGACAGCTCCGGGCACTTCAGAAAATCGGGCCTCTGCCAGAACGCCGCCTGCTCGGCCAGCAGGGCACCTGCCGCGTCATGGAAAAGTCTTCTGAACTGCGGCAGTCCATTTGGAGAGCCGATGCGGACGGACTTTGGTCTTACCTGGGCGGCTAGATCGATGATCAGCGGTATTGCCAAGAGTTCGACATCTCGAACGCCCGTTTCTCGTTCTATTTGCTTGGGAGGTTTGAAGAACGCGTTGAAGGCAAGATCATCAACCTGAAAGCATATCCTCCATGAGGATCTTCTGTCACCTCTTGAGACTCCAACGTATTCTAACACCTTAGCGCGAGGCATCTGTGCAATCTGCTCCTGCAACTGCGGTGGGTGGTGCCTTTGCTGTCCCGGATACAGTGACGCTGCCCCCGGTCGGCTGCGATGCCTGCTCAGCTTCCACCGATTAAGTCACCTATTCCGCCCAGGATGGAGCCTTCGCCTTTCCGCGAGCCGCCCGCTCTTGGCGCGTGGGCCAGGATCCGGTTGCACATCCGCGAGAAGGGCAGGCTCTGAAGATAGACCTTGCCGGTTCCTCGCAGGGTGGCGAGGAACAGACCTTCACCGCCAAAGAACATCGACTTCAGGTTGCCCGCCCGTTCGATTGAATAGTCTATACCGGTCGTGAAGGCAACGATGCATCCGGTGTCCACGCGAATCGTCTCGCCGTTGAGGTCTATGGGAACAACGGTTCCGCCGGCGTGCACGAAGGCCATTCCATCGCCTTCCAATTTCTGGAGGATGAAACCCTCTCCACCAAAAAAGCCTGCCCCCAGTCTCTTTGTAAATGCAATGCTGACCTTTGTGCCCTTGGCGGCACATA
>LJTR01000322.1 GCA_001303465.1 Phycisphaerae bacterium SG8_4 | reverse complement strand
TGGAGACGGCTTCCGCCGTCAAAATCGACCGACAATCCACAACTGTGAGACATGCGCGTTAGGCCCCGGCTGGCCCATCGACAAAACCCCGAACCCGTCGGTGATGGAGGTGGATTATGTGCGGGTCTATGCAGAGACTGAGAGCAGGCAGAAGAGCTGATTTGGTCACTTTGCCGCTGCAAGGTAGGCACTCAGGGCCCTCACGTTGCTGATGAACGTCCGGCAGTCGATCACGCGCCGAACGGGATCGTTTTCCGCGTCTCCTCTCATCTTCCCGCTTTCAAGCCAGCGGCCCTGTTCATCCAGGCGGTCGATGACCGACCTCGCACGAGCCGCCAGCGCGTGGCTCATACGCGGGGCATCAGTCGCCCCCGGCTGCTTCAAACTGGCCAGATCCGTGGTCTGCAGACGCTCATACTCACGCGCGATGCTCTCGATACCATTGCCCTGCTTGAAAGAGTAATGCGTGGGCATATCGGCATCGCTGTAGGTGACCTCGTAGTCGCCCCTGGTCAGATAAAGCGGCTTGTTGGTCTTCAGCTCGTAGAAACGGGCCAGACGCCCGTCGGCCAGCCGGGAGCGCTGCAGGTACGCGATGGCCCGCGGCAATGGTTCCAGGTATTTCTCCTTGCCTGTCGCACGGTAGAGCTTCAGCAAGGTTTTCATGACCCCCTGCGACTCGCCCCCTGTGACTGCAGGAGGCTCGAACTTTCGCGCCCAGGCCGGCTGCATATCCGCGTTATACTGCTGCGCCCAGGCCGGCTGGGGCTCGGGCATCTGGGCCAGTATGATGAAATCGCCTGCCTTTTCTGCGGACGCTTTGTACTCCTCTTCGCCGTAGATATCGAACGCTTCCAGCATGGTATCAATAGTGTCGGCGATGGTGTTGTCGTTGAATGTGTAGAAACTCATGTAGCCACGCGCGGGGTAGGTCCACGACCAGAAATCCGGATAGCTCGCTTTCTTGACGGGAAACTTCGCCGGATCGGGAGGGCCTGTGAATCGCTGGGGCCATGCACCGTTAGGGTACTGGACCTTCAGAATAGTTGATAGGGCAAACTGGGCGGCTTCGTGGATCTTCTCATCCTTGAAACCCAACGCCTCGTCAACCCGCATCAGCAGCCGTACTGCCGACTGGGTATTGTTGTCGTCCATGGTGCTGACGTTCCGCTGGTCCTTCCTGGGAGGATCGCTCCTGTACGCATAGCGCCGGCGCCGTTCGGGATCGAACTCGATGCGGTAGTCCCAGCCGCCCGAGCGCAATTGACCTCTTACCAGAGCATGTGCGGCATCTCGCGCAGCATCCAGATAATACGAATCGCCCGTGGCCTCGTAGGCGGTCAGAAAGACCATGCCAACAGAGGGCGTCCCCGGGGGCTGGACCCAGATCATAGTGTCGGTCGCCGTGCCCTCGCCCTCGCGGAGCGACAAATCTTCACTGTAACGCCAGAGATAACCGCCTTCGGTGGAGACTTGGGTCCGGAAGAAGTCCGCGGCGCGGCGCATTGCCTTCGCGGCCTGCTCCTTCCAGATGGTCTCATCGGCAGTTGCCGAACAAGCCAGCAGCAGCATTCCCACTGCACAAACGATAAGAAGTGTGCGTTGTCTCATAAAGTATCCTCCCAAAATGGATCGACGTCTTGCCATAGCTGCTGACCTGATTGCCGTTTCGTCCCACACATCTGTTTAGGTTAACAGATTTGTCCAGGCGCGGCGAGTCAATAGTGTCTTTTGTCGCCGGGCGTTTTTCTTTACACAGGCGTACGAGTCGGCTATACTCGCTTTGGGTGCTATGCTGCACTCTTCTGCCAATAGGCTACTTGAAGTAGGAGATTCACGATGGAGTCACTAAGTCGCCGCAGTTTTCTTCGCAAAATCGCTCTCGCAGGTGCAACGGCACTGGGCCCGGGCATTGTCGGCGCCGGGCAGATTTATGAGGGCAGCAAGATAGTGGAGGCCGAACGCGTATACCGCGGCGGCCCGGCGATCATCGTCGACGGAAAAGTCATCCAGCCCAGGCGCGAAGTCCCCGTGATTTGCGAGACCGACGTGCTCGTGGTCGGCGGAGGTTGCGCAGGGGTGATGTCCGCTCTGGCGGCCGCTCGAACGGGCGCCAAAGTCACGCTGGTCGAACGATACGGGTGCTTCGGTGGTCTCTGGACTGCCGGGCTCGTCCTGATCGTGTTGGCGACCCACGTCGAAGCCGACCAAGGGCTCAAGAAATGTGTCAGGGGTATTGGCGACGAGCTGCTGAACCGGCTGCTCAAAATAAAGGGCGGCATAATCAACCAGGGGCCCGGCATGAGGGATCCAACCAGCGATCCTGAGGCCACCAAGTACGTGATGGCCGAGATGCTGAGCGAGGCCGGCGTGGATATCTTGCTCAACAGCTGGGTGACCAACGCTGTGATGGAGGGCAACTCCATCGAGGGGATTCTCTTCGAAAGCAAGGCGGGCTGCCACGCCGTCAAGGCCAAGGTCGTTGTCGATGCTTCCGGAGACGGCGATGTCTTCGGCGCAGCGGGCGCCGAGCACGTGCGGCATATCCACCGTATCGGCCTGGTTCATCGCCTCGGCAACGTCGACAGAATCGCCGCCAGCAAGAGTGGCGACAAGAGAAGCTCGCCCAATCTCTCTTCCAACACCCCCCTGCCCAGCGTCAGGTGGGTCAACATGCAGGGGCCTCAGGGCGATTGCCTGGACATCAGAACGCTGACGCAGTGCGAACTTGACGGGCGGCGCGCCGTCTGGGAAAAGCTCAAAAAAATCCAGCAGACACCCGGCCGCGAGCAGGTGTTCATGCTCGACACCGCCTCGCAGCTCGGAATCCGGGCCTCGCGGACCTTGACCGGTCTCCATGAAGTGACATTCGATGAAACCATGGCGAACAAGAAGTATGCGGATGTTGTCGCCATAGGAGGTGCATACGCATTCGTGGGCAACCGCGCCTGTCAAATTCCCTACCGCGCCCTTGTACCGCTAAAGATAGACAACCTGTTGGCAACCGGCAGATGCGTAGCTGCCGACAATCTGATGCTGAACTATACGAGGTTGATCGGCCCATGTCTCGTGACCGGACACGCCGCCGGCACAGCCGCCGCGCTCGCCGTCGACAGCAAGTGCCGTCCGAGGGACGCGGACGTAGCGAAATTGCAGCGGCTGTTGAAAGCACAGGGTGCGTACTTGGGATAGCGGGCAAGCCATGTCTAACCGGATCTTCGCAGGCAATCCCTCATCGCGGCGTCTTGCGCGAGTGTCGGCGCTTCTGGCAATTGGCCTTGTTGCGTGGCTCTGGCCCGCGGCCTGGCGATATGTCCTGCCCGCGCTGAGCCCGCACGTCGCCGTATGCTCGGCCGTTTCATTGCGTTTTGCCTCGATGCTGTTTCTTCTTTCGGCACCAATGCTGTTCTTGATGATTCTTCGCCACAGATTCTGGTGCCGGCATCTATGTCCCGTGGGTTTGATAACTGAGACCTGCGGCAAGCTGCGCCGCGGGCGCAAAGTCGATGACGAGAGACACACAATCGGCAAGCACATTCGAATCCCGTCTTCTACGGGACGCTTTCTTGCTCTCGCATCCCTCGGCGGCTCTGTAGTCGGATACCCGTTATTTCTGTGGGCGGATCCTCTGGCGTTGTTCAGCGGGTTTTGCACCTTCTCGCAAGCGTCCGCGGTGGGGCTGGCAATTGTGATACTGATAAGCATCGCTTCTCCGGGGCTGTGGTGTTCGAGGATTTGCCCGCTCGGCGGGACTCAGGATCTGATGGTTAGGCTCGCCCGGCCAAATACGAGAGGAAGTCGAAACACAGAAGTCTCACAAAGGCGTATCTTTCTCGCCGCCGCTCTCGGAGCCGTCTTCTCCGCCCTCATCCCGGCAGATGTACTCGCAAGAAAGCGCCATCTTCGTCCCCCGGGAACGGTTGACGAAACCGCCCTCAAGGGCGGATGCATCCGGTGCGGCAACTGCACAAGATCGTGTCCGAGCGGCATCATCGAACCGTCCGTGGATTCTCGAGATGTAGCGGGCTTTCTTGTTCCCCGGCTAAAATTCAGCCGCACAGACTACTGCCTTGAGGACTGCAACAGATGCGGTCACGCCTGCCCGACGGGCGTAATCCGCCCCCTGCCGCTTCGTGATAAGAACCGGCATGTAATAGGAATTGCCCGAATCGATCTGTCTGAATGTCTGCTGACCATGGACGCCGAGTGCGGGGTGTGCGTGCCCAGGTGTCCCCACGGGGCGATAGTCGAGCAGTTCTCCCGCCAGAGCTACACAACTACGCTGAAAGTCATCGCCGAAAAATGCAACGGTTGCGGGGCCTGCGTGGGGATATGTCCAACCAAGGTTGTCACGGTAGAGGCAGTCTGATCCGGACAACCCCGTCGCCTCGCAACTTACTGAAATCGAATCGATTTGAACTTCTTCATCTGCTCGGTGATAGCCGTTTCGGAGGGCAGTCTCTCTACGCTTGACGCCCCATAGAAGCCGTCTACATCGTTGGTGTTTCGCAGGACAAACTCGGCATCGTCCGGCATGGAAATGGGACCGCCGTGACAGAGCACGATTGTATCTGGGTTGGAAGACTTTGCCGCATCGCATATCTGCTGGACCCTAGCCGGCGCCTGCTCCAGCGTCAGAGCGGTCGAGGCGCCGATCGCGCCTTTGGTCGTCAGTCCCATGTGAGCAACAACCACGTCGGCGCCGACCTCGGCCATGGCTCTGGCCTCATCGGCATTGAATGCATACGGCGTGGTAAACAGATTCAGCTCGTGCGCCTGGCGGATCATCTCGACCTCCAGGCCGTACCCCATGCCGGTTTCCTCGAGGTTGGCGCGGAACTGGCCGTCACAGAGACCGACGGTGGGAAAATTCTGGACGCCGGAGAATCCTGCGTCGCGCACCTGTTTTAGGAACACCTCCATCAGACGAGTCGGATCGGTGCCGCAGACGCCGGCCAGAACAGGAGTGTCCCTGACGATCGTCAGCACCTCACCGGCCATTTCCATCACGATCCCGTTGGCGTCACCGTATGGCATACAGCCCGCCAGCGAACCGCGGCCGTTCATGCGGAAACGCCCGGAGTTGTAGATGATTAACAGATCAACGCCTCCCGCCTCTTGACACTTTGCGCTGATTCCGTTGCCAGCTCCACCGCCGATAATCGGAACGCCGTCGGCGATGCGCTTGCGCAGCCGTTGCAGAACCTGCTGTCTTGTAAATGACATCGCTATCTCCTCATTTCATAGTGCTCCTGATTGAAAATTCCCGTTCTTGCGCGGGTAAGCGGCTTTAGCGTAACAGTCTATGGTTTTGCTCGCGGGAATTTACTACCCTGAAGGGTATATCGTTTTGCCTGTTCGATCAGATCGAGGATCATCTCGACGGCCTTTGCCGAGAACTCGGGATCGTTGATGTTGCTGTCGCTCTCCACCACGGCGACGCCCTCCTTGAGGTGGGCCTTGATGGCGTCAAACATTGCCGTGTCGGCATCGCGATCACAAAATGGCTGGCCGTCGGCGTCGAGAATGGATACGCCTTTGAGAGGAATCAGAAACGCAACCGGCCCTTTGGCTGCGTTCGCTTTGTCGGCGAATATCTCTCCCATCTTTTCGTTCTCTTGCCTGTTCGTGCGCATCAGCGTAATGGACGGATTCCAATCATAGAAGGTGCGTTTTGCCTTCCTGTATCTTTCCGGGACGGTGTCGAGTCCGCCAAAGTTCGCCATGTCGACGCAGCCGGGGACAATCAGATGAGGTATTCCCATTTTACCGGGCGCGTCAAGCCGCTCCTCTCCGGCATCGAACACGCCGCCGCACACGGTGTCGGCCCACTCGGTTGTTGTGATATCCAGAACGGCATCGACCAAACCCTCTTGCACGAGGCCTTCCATCGTTTTGCCACCTGTGCCCGTGGCGTGGAAGATCAGAACTTCGTATCCTTTCGCCGAGAGCAACTCGGCGCAGGCGTTGACACACTCGGTGGTGGTGCCGAACATCGACG
>LJTR01000321.1 GCA_001303465.1 Phycisphaerae bacterium SG8_4 | reverse complement strand
CGACCTCATTTCTCCCATTTACGTCGACGCCGTCTTTGATCAGCGATTTCGCCAGGGCAATGTCGCCACCTGCTATGGCCTCGCACAGCGTACCTGCCGGCGAAACTCGCACTCGCGGAGATACGGATGCCGAGACACTCTTTTCCTGATGCGCGAGATTTGTCTGTGGCCCTGCCTTGCATCCACCGATGACGATTATGGCGGTCAGGGCATTGCTGAAGAGTGTGTTCGCTTCCATTATCTGCTGCCTTTCACAGGTAGACTATCTCCACTCCCCCCTTTATGTATAAGGCACATCAGACACATAAGGTAACATCCAGCAACGTCGGATCTTCATCCCAGACTCGCCGTGCATCAGCACAAGTGGGAAATCTAATCCCGGGCAGATCTTATCCTTACGCCGGCACGCAATCAAGGCGCCCTCTGTCGAAATTGCCCGGCGGAGTGTATCTACCCTGAAAACTGGCTCAATCTCGGGCCTGAAAGAGTGAACTTCTCAGCGAGAATGTGGTATAATGAAGGTGATTGTGTTAGAATCGCTATTTGGCAAGTAGATTGTAGGTATAGACGAAAGGTTATGTCTTGAGGCAGAGCAGCACGTGGGGGCGCAGAAGCCGGGGTCTGTGATTTGCAGGGTCTCTGGGTTTCAGTTCTTGTAATACACTGGAGCAAAGGGCTTGAATTGAGCAAGTATGCACTTCGACCGACCAGCCGGGCTTTTGGGTGGTCGGACCATACTCACGGTTCTGTATACGGAAACTAAATGGATCGGAAAAGACTATTCTTGCTGTCGTTGATAGTCACAGCAACCTGTTTGACGGCCGCCGACGGTAGGCTGGCGCCAAGGCAAAGAGCAAAACACCAACCGGGCCGGCAATGGACGCCGCCGGTGAGCAATCTGGTGGAGTTCGACCTTACTTATGATTTTTCGGTGCCCGGACAGACGCGGTCGATTAGTTTCGTTGTCGTACTGCCGACGACCATACCCTGCAGGCAGAAGATTCTCAGCAGAAGCTACTTGCCCAAACCGTCCAGGATCTTCAACGAGAACGGCAACCGCTACGCCGAGTTCGTGTTCAACAAGCCCGAGCGGCATGAAAAAGTGAAGATACGTGTGAAAGCCGAGCTGTACAGATACGATCTGCTCACGTCAAGAGCCGAGACCGGCGAGCAGATGGTCGGAGGTGAGCGGCTCGATGATTTTCTAAAGCAGGAGAGGTATATAGAAAGCGACCAGGACGAGATACGCCAAATCGCTGCGGGCCTCGAGGGCAATACTGAAATAGACGTGGTCAAGCAGATTTATGACTATGTCCTCGATCATATGGAATACGTCAAGAGCGGCAAAGACGATAGGGGGGCAATGGTGGCTATGGAGCGGGGCAAGGGTGATTGCACCGAGTACGCCGATCTGTTCGTTGCGATATGCAGGGCCAGGGACATCCCGGCCCGCGTTGTCACAGGCTACACCGTTCAGGCCGAGACCTCCAGATCAAAACACAACTGGGCCGAGGTCTATCTGCAGGACCGTGGCTGGGTCCCGTTCGATCCGGCTGCGGGCGATATGAAAAGCCCAATATTTCGAAACAGGGCCTTCGGCACAATGAGGCCGGTTTACATATATCTCTCTCATATCCGCAACGACCACGTACTCGACAACCACAATTTCGGCACATACAAGTACTGGGGCGACAGAATCACGCTAACCGATTCAATCGAGTTTAGAGTCCCCGACCAGTCAACGGTTGATAGCCGCTGATACACAGAAAGACAAGGCGTGCCATCCAAAGCCAGCCTCAGGATAATAGCTCTGTTAACTGTTTTGCGTTCTTGATGGCGTGGCCTTGGATGTCGTTGTTGAAATATGCGTAGATGCTCCGGGTGTTCCTGGCTTTCTCTTTGAGCCATGTCGCCCATTCCTGTAATGCGGATTTAGGGTAGCTGCCAGCATATCGGCTGCTTCTACCATGGAAGCGGACGTAAATGGTTCCCGAAGTAACAACGCGAGGGGATTCCGTGCCCGGCATATCGTGAATGCAGAAGCCCACATTCGCCTCGGTCAGCAGCTTGAAAGTGTCGTCTGCGTACCAGCTTTCGTGGCGGAATTCAAAGACTGCAGGGGGCTTCTTTGGCAGCAACTTGACAAAGCCGCCCAGCAGGTCGAGGTCCTTGTGCAAGCTGGGAGGCAGTTGATACAGCACAGGGCCGAGATTCTTTCCAAGCAGTCGCACTCTCTCGAAGAAGCGCTCAAGCGGTTGCGCGGCATCCTTCAATCTCTTGATATGGGTGATGAATCTGTTGGCCTTGACTGCGTAGAGAAAACCTTCCGGAGCAATGTCGTGCCATCTGTTCAAAGTCTGCTCTTTCGGAAGGTGATAGAAAGTGTTGTTGATCTCAACGGTGTCGAAATTCTGGGCGTAGTGCTCAAACCATTTGCCTTTCGTCAGACCGGCAGGATAGAACACATCCTTCCAGTGATCGTAGTACCAGCCGGAAGTGCCGATTCGAAGATTGCAGGCGGTCTTGCTCATTCGAGGTATTCTAACATCTTGAAGGTGTCCCGAAAACCCTTATACTTTCTACGGTGTGGTGCTAATGAGCGGTGTGATATGGTTAGTAGTCCGCAACAAATAGGTAGGTGGCTCATTGCGGCCGGGATCGTCATTGTGTTTCTCGGCGTCTTGATGATACTTCTGGGCCGATTGGGGCTGTTCAGGCTACCCGGCGATCTGGAATTCGGCTCGAAGAACTGGCGCGTCTATATACCGATAGCGAGTTGCATTGTTATCTCAATCATCCTTACGCTCGTTCTGTGGTTGATCAATTATCTTCGTCGTTGAACCAAACCTACTCATTTCCTCAAGTGAGCGGAATTGCCTTTCTCGTGGTGCTCTCAATCAGATATAATCAAGGGCATGACTAATAAGCTCCTACGTGCGATTTTCGATCAGATGGCCGATGTTATGGAGATCCTTGGCGAGGATCGGTTCCGCGTAAATAGCTATCGAAAAGTGGCGCGGCTAATCGGTGACATACCGACCGACGTCGAGATACTACTGGCTGCGGGTAAATTAGCCAAGATGGCGGGTATTGGCAAGTCGAGCCTTGCGAAAATAGAAGAGTTCGTAAAGACCGGCGAGATTATCGCTCACCGCGACCTGCTTGCGAAAATCCCTCCGGGATTACCCGAATTACTCAACATTCCCGGCCTGGGGCCGAAGGGCGTGAAGGCAATTTACGACCGGTTGAAGGTTACGAATGTAGCCGAGTTGAAGGCTGCGATTGAAACGGGGGCTGTCGCCGGGCTTTCTGGATTCGGCGATAAGAAGGCGGCCGCTATCGCCAGAGGCATTGCGTTTCTGGAGAAATCCACCGGCCGTATTCGCATCGACCAGGCGCTGGAAGCAGCCGAGAAGGTCCGCCGATTTCTGCGGGACGTCTCCGGGATGCTAAGGATCCGGACCGCCGGCTCACTGCGCCGGTGGGCCGAGACTATCGGCGATGTTGACATACTTGTCGCCGGCGCCGGTGGCGAGGCAGCCGAAAAGGTTGTAGAGGCATTCACCGCTGCCGACTTTGTCAGGGAGGTGATCGCCAGCGGCCCCACGAAAGGTTCGGCTATGATCGATACCGGTGGGATCGGCGTCCACGTCGACGTGCGTGTTGTGCCCGAGGAGAGCTTTGGGGCTGCGGCCCAATACTTCACGGGATCGAAAGAGCATAACGTGCGCCTGAGGGAGATCGCCGTAAAGGCAAAACTCAAGCTGAACGAATACGGACTCTTCAAAGGTGAAAAGATGATCGCCGGGGCGGTTGAAGAGGAAATCTATCATAAGCTCGGGCTCGATTATGTCGATCCTTTGCTTCGCGAAGACCGCGGTGAAGTCCAGGCGTCGAAAGAGCATCGTCTGCCCGAATTGATTCAACTCGGAGACATTAAGGGCGACTTGCATCTGCATACAATTGCCTCCGACGGGGACTGCGATATATGCGAGTTTGTCGAGACTGCCCAGAGTCTCGGCTACAAATACATCTGCATCACGGACCACTCGAAATCCTCGGTAATTGCCAACGGCCTGTCTGCCAAACGGCTGGCCCAACAGATTCGTCAGATCCGAAAGCTAGATACCACAGTCAAAGGCATGACCATCTTCGCGGGGTGCGAGGTTGACGTCCTGGCCGATGGGAAAATGGATTTCGAAGATGAATTGCTCGCCGAGCTTGATTTTGTGATTGCTTCGGTGCATTCTGGGATGTCGAGCTCGCGAGAGAAGGTGACAACCCGTACGCTCAAGGCGATGGACAACCCTTACGTTACCTGCATTGGTCATCCGACCGGCAGGCTTCTCGGTCAGCGCGAGGCGATGGATTTGGACATGGCCAAAGTGATCGAACACGCCGCTGAGACGCACACCGCTCTGGAGATAAATGCAAACCCCTGGCGTCTGGATCTCAAGGATACGCATTGCCGGATGGCAATCGAGGCGGGTGTCAAGCTGGTCATCGGCACCGATGCCCACAGTGCCAACGGCATGGGCCTGATGGGTTTCGGCGTGGCCACGGCCGGGCGGGGCTGGGCGACAAGAGCGGACGTGCTCAACACGCTTTCGACTGCAAAACTCAAAAACTGGATCAAGATTAAGAGATCCAGATAACACCCGACTCTACGTGCATTCGTTCGATATGCGTCCCGTTCTTGAGCCAATGCCAGACGAAGGCGTGTCCAGCTCAGGATTGCTCGGTGCAAAAGAAGTGAGAATAATCAAGAAGATCTTGAACAGCGAAAACGGGTCTAAAGTATCGATACTGGCACAAATAGAAAAGGCAGGCAACGACTATTTATATTCATTCGTGCCCTCATATTTCATATGCCCATTTCATACCGCTCCTGCCCTTGACGAATAAGAGTGTTTCCTCTTGTGGGAACTTGGCTGTGTCTTCTCTGGATTCTTCCGGAGGAAAATCGGATCGTGCGCGACAGGGACGCGATATGTACTTTCAGCGGCCGACTTACCGTAGTCGGATGGGGCAAGGGCATCTCGAGTGCGGCGTTGAGAGTGTGTCTTATCGTGGACGACTTCGAATCCCATAATGACCTCGACCCCAGTGATTCCGAGAGCAACAGGATATTCGACGCGTGGTCGGACGGATACGACAGTCCGGCAACAAACGGTTCAATCGTAGGCCATGCAAGTCAACCCTTCGCCGAACGGTGGATTGTCCACGGAGGCAGACAGTCGATGCCCTATGTGTACAACACTCCTTTAAAGTTCGCCAGAGCAGAACTGGTCCTTGATCTGCCGCAGGAGTGGGCAGATCTGGGGGGTGGGACATTGTCGCTCTGGTTACAGGGCGACTCATCCAACTCCGCCGTGCCCATGAGCGTTATCTCAAATGCCAGCCTAACCGTCTATCACGACGATCCCGGTACCCGGATAGACACCTGGACACAATGGACTATCGACCTGTCCGCCTATAGCGGATTCGGCGCAGATCTTGCCAGTGTCAATTCTATAGCCATTTGTTTCGGTGATCAGAACAATCTTCAGCCTGGCGGTTCAGGCATCATGTACTTTGACGACATCCGGCTGTACAGGCCCGGATAACCAAGCAGAAGAAAAGCCGGCGGCGCAATCGATGAATATTGGGTCGGGTGGACATGCCCTTCAGGGTGGTAAACTCCCGCGGGCAAAACCATGACCTGTTATTCTACAACCGCTTACCCGCGCAAAAACGGGAATTTTCAATCGGCAATACTATGATCAACCAAGGCTGCGCTTTGAGCTGTGCCTCTGCAAATGCTCACTTTCACTCTTTGACTCTTGCTCTATCGGGCTCTTTTCCAGAAGGCTGTGGCCGGTCATTTCTTCCGGTTGTGGCAGGCCCATCATTTCCAGCAGCGTGGGGCCTATGTCGGCCAGTTTGCCCTCTGCGCGGAGCTTGCAGCCCTTGAGTCGTTCGTCGAATATGACCAACGGTACATCGCCGATGGTATGGGCTGTATGCGGACCACCG
>LJTR01000320.1 GCA_001303465.1 Phycisphaerae bacterium SG8_4 | reverse complement strand
CTCCTACTACGCACCTGGCGAACTTGGCGTGAAGGTCGCGTTTGGATCCATGGCCGAGTGTGTCGAGTCTGCCGTGAGGGCAGAAGTATACAGAGGGGAGGGAACATGGAAAGGACTCTGATTGGAAGACCAATTGTCCCAGGCTCAGCCGAGGGGACCGCTATGGTCTCTAAAGAACCTCTGAGTTTCTGGGGCGGCGTATGCCCGCGCACCGGAGAGATCATCGACCGCCGTCACGAGCTATCGGGGGCCAACGTGACGGGCAAGGTGTTTGTGCTACCCACGGGCAGGGGCTCCAGCACGTCGAGCGCGACGTTGATGCAGAGCATAAAGGCCGGCGTCGCGCCCGCAGCTATAATCAATCTCAGCGTCGATCCGATTCTTGCCCTGGGGGCCATCGTCTCGGAGGAACTGTACCACCAGACCGTGCCTATCGTGATTCTCGGAGAGGAGGATTTCTTTTCTATAAAGCAGGATGACTACCTTATAATCGAACCAGATGGAAAGGTGTTGGTCAATGCGAAACGAGGCGATTGATTTGAGGATAAGTTCAATCATTGCGAGAAGCTGCACGGTTCTAATCACAGTGACCGCGCTTTTTGCGGCCGACAAGGCGGAATCCAAAACCGATCGCGGTTATCTAACGCTCGATCGAATCATCGGCTCCGATGAGTTTGATTCGAAATCGTACGGGCCGGTTCGCTGGCTGGAAGATGGCTCCGGGTATACAACTCTGGAGCAAATACGAGCGGCAGAACAGGAAGATTCGGATGACAACAAATCTAAAGACATTGTCCGATACGATCCAGAAACAGGCGAGCTTGAAATCATGGTCTCATCAAAGTTGTTGAGACCGAGTGCCGACGCGAATTCATTGAAGATCGACGACTATTCCTGGTCGAAGGATGGAAAGAAGCTTCTGGTTTTCACAAATACGAAACGCGTCTGGCGCAGAAATACCCGAGGTGACTACTGGGTGCTCGATCTGGCCACATCAAAGCTTCAGAAGCTCGGAGGTGATGTCGAGCCCTCGACGTTGATGTTTGCGAAATTCTCGCCCGACGGCAAACGTGTTGCTTATGTACACGACAAGAATCTGTACGTCCAGAATCTCAAGGACCTTCGAATCACGCAGTTGACCCATGACGGCTCGGAGAACCTCATCAACGGCACGTCCGACTGGGTCTACGAAGAGGAGTTTTCTCTGCGGGACGGCTTTCGCTGGAGCCCCAACGGAAAATCAATCGCCTACTGGCAGTTCAACACCGAGGGCGTGCGGGACTTTCATCTTATAAACTACACGGACGAACTCTACCCGAAGATCACGAGCTTCGAATATCCCAAGGTCGGCCAGACCAACTCCGCCTGCCGAGTAGAAGTGATCAGCTCCAGTGGCGGCGAAACTCAATGGTTCGAACCTTCGGACGATCTGCGCAACCATTATATCCCTAGGATGGACTGGGCCGAGAACTCGAAACAAATCGTTTTCCAGCATCTCAATCGCCTGCAGAACACCAACGAAATCACGCTGGGCAACGTGCGCAACGGCACGATGCAAAAGATCATGGTCGAGCGCGACGAGGCGTGGCTGGACGTCAGGGATGACCTGAACCTGAAATGGCTTGATGGCGGCAAACATTTCACTTGGCTGAGTGAACGTGACGGCTGGCAGCATCTGTACCTGGTGTCACGTCGGGGCAGGAACGTTAGACTTCTGACTGACGGTGAATTCGATGTGATCTCGATGATCAGCATAGACCAAGAACGCGGCTGGATCTACTACATCGCCTCTCCGGCAAATCCCACACAGCGCTATCTCTACCGCAGTGCACTTGACGGCTCCGGCAAGACCGAGAGGATCACGCCGGCAGATCAGCCGGGAACACACAGCTATCAGATATCACATGATTCGAAATGGGCGATCCACACGTATTCGTCCGCTAACAAGCCGCCCGTGATCGATCTTGTGCGTATACCTGAGCACAAGACGGTGCGAGTTCTGGAGGACAACTCGCAGCTCGTCGAAAAGGTGGCGGCGTTAAAGAGACTTCCGACAGAGTTCTTCCGCATCGACATCAGCGACGGTGTCCTTCTTGACGGCTACCGCATCAAGCCGCCAGATTTCGATCCTCAAAAACAGTATCCTTTGTTCTTCTACGTCTATGGAGAACCTGCCGGGCAGACGGCGGTCGACAGATGGGGAGGGGAAAGATATCTGTGGCATCTGATGCTCGCGCAACAGGGATATCTTGTGGTGAACATTGACAACCGGGGCACGCCGGCGCCGCGCGGCCGCGCGTGGCGCAAGTGCATCTACCGCCAGATCGGGATTCTTGCATCCGCCGACCAGGCGGCGGCGACGCGGGCTATCATCAAGCAGTGGCCCTACGTTGACCCGGACAGAATCGGCATCTGGGGCTGGAGCGGCGGCGGCTCCATGAGTCTCAACGCGATCTTCCGGTACCCCGAGCTGTATCATACCGCGATGGCGATCGCGTTTATAAGCAACCAGCGATTTTACGATACGATCTACCAGGAGCGATACATGGGGCTGCCGGACGACAACGAAGAAGGCTTTCGCGACGGCTCGCCGATTACCTTCGCGCATCAACTCGAAGGGAACCTGCTGATCATCCACGGCACCGCCGACGACAACTGTCACTACCAGAGCTTCGAAGCTCTGGTCAACAAATTGATCGAGCACGGCAAATACTTCAGGATGATGTCATATCCTAACCGGACACATTCGATAAAAGAGGGCGAGGGCACAAGACGTCACCTATACGAACTGCTGACCCGATACCTCAAGGAGAATTTGCCCCCGGGACCAAAGTAGCAAGTGATTAGTGGGGCAAAGCCCAACCTATACTACTTGTCATTCCCGCACCTGCTTCCGCAGGTGTAAACTTGTCCCCGCGGAAGCGGGGAGCGGGGAGCGGGAATCCGGAGTCGCAGACTGTGTGGATTCCGCGCCAAGTGCCGAATGACAGGACACGCAAAATTGATGGTTGACTACCGAGTGATTTTCTGCCCCAGGCCTCTTTGGATCGCGTTTTCGTAAATCAGCTTCGACGCACAGACATCAAACAGCGCCATCCCCACGGACTTGAAGAACGTGGTCTGCTCCTTCGCTAGGGCTGTTGCTTTGCCGTGGACCAGAAAATGTCCGAGCGTGGAGACCTGATCACGCCTTAGCCAGCCCTTCTCTATAGGTACGATCACATCCCCCGATTCCTCCAGGGCATGCTCGGTGTCGACGTAGACGCGTTCGACCAGATTGAACAATGCCCGCGGAAACTCCCTCACCTGGGGCTTGTAGGAGCCAATGCCGATAAAGTGCTTGCCGGCCAACAGTTCTTCGTTGTCGGGCAGGACGGGATCTATTGCCGTCGTGGCCGTTACTACAACCTGCGATTTTTCCAGCAACTGCTCGACCCCATCGGCCCGGTGGATGGCGACTTCAGGCAGAACCCGGGAAAGCTTATCCTTCAACGCCAAAGCCTTCTCCGGATACAGATCGTAAATTATGACATCTGTCACCGGCCTGGCCGAGCAGGCGGCGCGGGCCTGATGAAAACCCTGAACGCCTGCCCCGATTATTCCAACCGCGTGAGCATCTCGTGGCGCAAGATGGCGGATACTCACGGCGCCGGCAGCGGCCGTTCGCGATGCCGTCACGGCGGGTCCGTCGAGCAGCGCTACCGGTACGCCGGTCTGAGCGTCGTTGAGAATCACTATACCGGTCAGGACGGGAACATCTTTGCCGGCATTGCCTGGAAACAGAGTCACCACCTTGGTCGCAAAATAATCGTCGAGAAAGCACGGCATCAGCAGCAGGACATTGTCCTTGTGGTCTACATGCAGCCGCTGCGGCATGTGGAATTCCTTCCGCTCATAGAGATGCATCGACGCCTCGATCGCGTCCAGCATTTCTTCGACCGAGGCCGCTTTCAGGATGTCCTCTTCGGTCAGATATATCATATGGGCGCCGAGATTATCCTATTTCCATTTGCACTTGCGGGGCGTGGTAATTCGGTGCTGGCCGTGACAATCTGTGCAGACCATCTTCTCCATGTTCATAAAGAGCGGCCTATGCTGGACCTTGTCGATCTTTTCTTTCGTGTGACAGCTCATGCAGAAAGGATTTATATCGGGCTTGGGAAACATCGTGTCCGGCGCCGTGCCGTTGCCGCCGGAGGCCCATGATTCGTCGGCGATATGCTCGTCCGACTCGCCGTGGCAATTCGCACAGCCCATGTTGGCCCGGGCATGAACGACGGCTATATCCTCTTCCATGTAGTTCACGTGACAGACGAAGCAGCGGCTGTTGTCGGCTTCGGGGCCGTCCGCCCCCTGGGAGCCTTCGTCGTCGTCAAGCAGCAACAACGGTTCATCCTCGAGCAGCAGCGGCGCATCCTGTTCGCTTTCCTTTGCTAGTTCCTTTTCGGGTACTGAACTGACCTGCGGTTTCTGCACGCTCTGCGGCTGCTCACAGCAGGCCCCGATTACCACGACTACGGCAAGTAAAAATGCTAAAAGACAGTATTTCATAGACCATTTCCCCGTACGTGCCTCAGTATTGAGGCACGCATTAACTTCAATGCGTTTGAGGCGGCACTCAACGCTGGACTTCAACTATCAGACCTGCTGCCAGTTCTTGAGCCACTGATAGTTCGCCGGTAGGTTCGCCCAGGCCTGTTTGTTGGCGCTGTCCAGTTGAGCTGTTTCTTTGACATCGAGCTCGCGGCGTTCGGCGACGGCCTTGGCCACATTGTCGACGTATTCGACACTGTTCAATCCGGGAATCGGAATGACCGTGTTGCTGTGCAAGATATAGCGGATCGCCAGACGCGCACGCTCAAAGTTCGTCTTGGGGTCTCTTGTAAACAGCGAGCCGGCGGCGAAGGGCTTGATACCGAAAGCGCCGACGTCCTGTTTCTTCAGGGCCTCGAAGACGCTGTCGGTTTGAGCCCTCTTGCTCATTGTCGTGAACGGGAAGCAAACGCAATCGACTTGCGGGAAGTACTCGATCATAAACTTGATCCAGCGGCGGTCATGGGTGGAAAAGCCGATGAATCGAGCCTTGCCCTGCTTCTTGGCTTTCTCCAGTGCTTCCATCATCTCGCACGCCGTGTTGAAGGAGTGCCTGCCGCCCGGCTCGTAGCACGTTATGCGCCACAGATCGGTGTACTCCTGACCCGAGTCCAGCAGGACCTCGTCCAGGCTTTCCGTCAGCTTCTTGGCCGTGCGGTATTTCTCGTTGCGGGTCTCCTTGCCGCAATGAGACAGGGCCAGATACATCTTGTCGCGACGCCCTTTCAGAGCCTTGGCATCTCGGACGACTTCGCCCTTGGTGCAGGCGTCGATGTAATTGATGCCGACGTCGATTGCGCGACTGACGATCTCAGTGCGCTCCTCGACGTTACTTCGGGAATGCCCACCGAGGCAGACGGCTGAAATCATGAGGTTGGTCTTGCCCTGCCGGCGGTATTCCATGTTCGGATTGTAGTTGAGGATTTTGGACGTGTTGAGAGGCGCAGCGCCGGTTGTCTTAGCGCCAAGACCCACAGCTACCCCCGCTGCCACCATTGCGCCATCGCGCATGAACTGGCGTCTGCTCACTGGTTTGTTTTCCATTGCTGTTCTCCTTTCGAAGTCAGTCGGCCTGCGTCGGCCAAAGCTTTTTCATTTCTTGGGTTCTGGTAACTCACGATCGCTCTGGAGTTTGAAGAGAGCCATAACCTCTTCATCGGACAGAACTCGATCGTAGATGCGAACATCATCGATAAGGCCCTTGAATCCCCGCCCTATCGTAACATCCAGATCGCTTCCGGTGTCGATGGGCCAAAGATCCAGCAGGCCGATGTCGTGTATCTCGGCAATGACTCCGTCCTTGTAAAGCACGGCATCATCATGCAGGTTTGGCAGCTCGGCCTCCTTGATCACTATCGCAACGTGATGCCACTGATCATCGTGGATCTGGTCGTTCATGTAGTAGTAACCGCCGTTTGGCCTGATGCCCAG
>LJTR01000319.1 GCA_001303465.1 Phycisphaerae bacterium SG8_4 | reverse complement strand
GCTTATTAGAAAAGCTGCCCATTGGTGATTTGGAGAAGAAAGGCGTTTGACGACATCGCCGCGAATGCTATCGCCAGTACGAAAGAAGATCGAAATCACAATTATTGTACAGACTACGATGAGCGTAACGAGTACGCCGCCAAGAAAACTAAATAGCTTCGACACTATTGTGATAAGAGTTTTACGCATAGCCCTGACTCAGAATGCACCGGCTGATGAGACGCGAGTTTACGAGCGGCCTCAATCAAGCCGGATGTTGTGGTTTCACCCAGCCTTGATGTTTTACAAGTTCCTTATAGAGGACTTCTTGTCCATCAAGGTAGGTATATGTCTTGTTTCTTCGTCTTTTATACTGCCTTTCGCAGGCTCTGCAGACAAATCGATACTCCTCATCTAATTGTTCAAAATTATATTCATGTGAACCACATTCGCAATCAGGGATATGTTCTCCACCTGGATAAGCCCAACTCATGTACTTCTGCCAAGCAGCAAACAATCCAGGGACGATAAGAAAACCAAAGATGAAAGCTGGAACAGATAACCAGTAGCCAGCTATGCCATGTGCATATCTTGCGATATTCATTCCAATCACAATACTGACTATAAAAATGGCGAGTTCAAATAGGTTCATTCGCTAGACCACAACATAATTCTCTACGGTTTCCGTACAATAAAGAAGGAGGATCAGCTTGACAAGGCTATCATGTGGTTATATGGTCATCTTCTAACTGGATAACACCGCGATTGGGAAGAGTGAATTGTGAATTGTGAAAAGTTGAAATCAGACATTGGCTTTCGCTGAGGGTCTTTTCTCACTTCTCTCTTCACCTTTCATCCTTTCGCGACCCGCGGCCGCGCAAACTCCGTCCCCGTCGGTGTCGCGTAAATGGCGCACGCACCGCAGAGCCTTCACATCCGGCTCGAAAATCGGAAAATCTACGCCATAGAGATTGTATGCTGCGGCAGGCAGCTGAACAAGAGGAAAAAACGTGCCCGAAAGCGGGACTATCGGAGAAAGGAGAAACAAGGCTAAAGGGCAGGAGGTGTAGCGTACATCGGATAGAAAGAGAATTCCGCATCTTTGCCAGAATCTGGCCCATTCGGCTTCGCTCAGGACCGGCTTCGGTTGGGGGGTGATGGATTATTGGCTATTGTCTATTTACTATTGACTATTGTTTTCGATTCTTCGTGGCGAGAAGAAATCCGCGTTGATCTGCGTTCATCCGCGGTTTCAATTAAGTGCGTACTCCTTTTCGGCAAGCTCAGGGCAGGCTGTGTCAATTCGTGGTTTGCAGTCCTTCTGTTGTGAGTTTGCCCTTTATCGCTGCAAACGCCTCTTTCACAACACAGCGAGAAGTGTGATCTTAATCTTCTAACGTCTTGTCTGTTGCACTGGCCTCCGGCAGACAACGCCGGCCAAGCACCTAGTCACGGCAGACGCATATCCGTTCAACCTTCCTCGACGACCTTCATGTCCATCAACCGGGCAAGGTGGTGTACGCTGTCCATGTGGTCTCCGTAAAACACCACGCGGTGCAGCAGCGTCATGGCGTCCTCGGTCTCAAGGACACTACTCCAGTTGGCGGCCATATTGGCGGCGTCGCGGACTTCGGTGACGATCTGGCTGCGACAACCGTGTACCGACTTGGGCGGAACTTCGATGATCTTGCCCGGCGAGGCGAGGATCGTATCCAGATTGATCATCTTGGCACGGGTCACAGCCTGGCCAAGGCGGTATTGAACCTCGGGCACGCAACCGCTGCCGCCAACCTCGGAGTGGCCGCGCAGCAGATACGGCGCCTCGGCGCCTTCGGGGCCGTCCATTTTCAGTGGTGCCGTGCAGTGGGCAGTCCACAAGGCGTTGCGAGCGGTATCGAAAGTAGCATTGCCCTGGAATCCGGGACGGTCGATCAGGTACTGAAACAGAATCATGGTCAACAGCGAGTCCATGTCCCCCTCGCATGCCGCGGGAATGCCCTTATCACGAAGACGAGCAAAGCCCAGGCAGGGAAATCCCTTTGGCAGCCATCCCATGCAGGTGCCCACGGCAAGGCCATCAGCCTTTTCCCGTTCCATGAGATTCTGAAGCGCGACACTGACCTGGGCGGCCTTTCTGATATCCTCCCTGTTCGGTTCGACTATTTCCTTGGCGTTCTTCGTCCAGCTATTTATTTCGTCACGAACAGCTCCTTCTTCGGCCGCGGAAATCATCTCGCCGAAGGCATCCTCTTCTACAGCCACGACATCGGCGCCCAAACGCTCCTTGACCTTATCCGGAGATTGTGCGGGTGCCGTGCCTCGAGCCGGTGGAAACAGGATGATCCGGGTCTGCTTCATCATTGGAATTACCCTCAGCAGACGAAGGGCCCGTTCGAGCTCGTCGTAGTCGCTGCTGGCCAAGAGGGTGACGCGATGTCCCCTATTGTGCCAGCGGGGAGCATACATCCAGTCGTGACCGCTGGCCGGCAGCGAGAAAAACACCATGGGATGCGATCCGTCAAGAATCGGCTGCACCACCCTCGTCAAGGCAAAGTTCTGCACGTTGCTAACGAGGACCGGTGCTTCCGGCCCCGCCTTCTTCAGCAAAGCTGCCGTCTCCTGCGCACTGCTTGACTGGCCCATCACTAGTTCGACGTTTCCTAGATCCCTCTCCGCTTTGGCCAGACGAGTCTTCATTGCCTCTATCTGCGTGACGTCGGCTCCCCAATTGCGGTCTGTTGGTACGGGCGAGCCCGTGAAGACCACGCAGATTCGCGACTTTCCCCTGGTTCGGGGAGGCGGCGATTGCGAGGCCCATGCATGCGCCCAGGTTGTGCCGGCGGCTATCAGCGCGCCAGCGGCTCCGGTTCCCAAGAATTCACGTCGCGTACAGTGTTCACACATGGCAGTGACCTCCAAATAAAAAATGACCGGCAATTTCGCTTGAACATACAGAGGCGACTATAGCACTGCTGATTCAACAGTTCAAGAGAAGAAGGCGGATTCCTGAGGAAAAAGAAGATTCAGAAGTATACTGCTCCAGATTGAAATTTCCGGTTCTTGCGCGGGTAAGTAGCTTTTCAACAATCTATGATCTTGCTCGCGGGAATTTACTACCCTGAAGGGTATAACCTTCACAGACCCTGGGCCGCGCATCGTCGGCTTTGTGTGCACAGAGTTTCATGCGGAACATCAAGAAAATAGTATCGATCTCTATAATGCATTGGAAAACTGGTCCGTATGGCCGGATAAATGTGATGCTTCTGGCCATCCCAAGCCGACAGTTGTTGTCCTCTCTTTTGCTGCTTTTGAGATTCAGGCTGTCTTCGTCACAGGAAGGATTTCCAGAAGGCGCGCACGTTTGCCGCGGCTGCGGGAAGCGAAAACCTTTCAATAGCGGCTGTTCGCGCCTGCCGGCCCAGCCGGATTCGAAGTTCCCTATCCGTCAGCATCCGTCGGATCGCCGCTGCAAGTGCTTCGTGGTCTCCAGGCCGAACCAATAGAGCCGAAATCCCATCTGCCAGGATTTCGGCCGTTCCTCCCACTTTGGTAGCTACGATGGCCCGCCCGCACGACGCCGCCTCAAGCAATACACGCCCCAGGGATTCCTGATGGGCCGTGTGAACTACCAGATCGACTTCATTCAATATCAGCGGGACGTCTTCACGAAAGCCCAGACGGAAGAATCGCTTTTCAATACCGGCTTCTCGAAAGGTCTGTTCGATGGAGTTTTCGTACGCAATGCTCTCGGCCTTTTCGGAGTGCCGCTGTCCTATGAAAAGGTAATTCGCCTCGGGAAATTCTTCTGCCAGGCACATAGCCGCCTGTGCCAGCACAGTTTGCCCTTTGCGCAAACAGATCTGCCCGATGTTGGCCAACAAGACCGCGCTGTCGTGCAGATCTAGCTGCTGCTTGAGAATTCCCGTTGCCGCAGCGGGTCGAAAGAGTTCAGTGTCCACGCCGTTATAGATCACCCGCAACTTGTCGGACAACATTCCCTGTTCAACATGAAACTGCTCAGTTGCATGGGAGACGGCAATCAGTCCGGCATTTTGACTCAAATCGCAAACAGCTCGCTCGCTCAATTTTATGATGTCACGCAGATGTGCCGTACACGGAACGGACAATTGCCGGGCAATCCGACCGATCATGCGTCCCATCGAAAGGCTGTTCGAATGAACCAGGTCGGGGGATACTCGCCTGACCGTCTCAAGCAGGTGAGAATTGATTTGGTCGATAGGCCGCCTTTGCCCCCGGGTGTCCCTCAGAACCAGAGGCAAGACTTCGACACCGCACTGCTCCAACCGCTCTGGCAACATCCCCGACGCCGGGGCCGCGGCGACAAATTCGAACTCTGTTTGCCCCAGCGCCCCCAGCATCGCCAGCATGGAAAGCTCACCGCCATTGAGCGTGCCATATTCGAAAAAAAACAAGATCTTCTGTCGTGTCATTCCCGTTCAGGTCCTTTGGAATCGCAAGATCATTTGCCGTTTTTTCCAGATTGTACTGGAAATCCCCTGCCAGTGCGTACATAGTTTAGGGCAGGAATCCTATACATAGTGCTCGCGATTGAAATCTCGGCTTTTTGCGCGGGTAAGTAGCTTCACAAGAAAAGTCTATGATTTTACTCGCGGGAATTTACTACCCTTCAAGGGTATCAGATCACGATAGGTTAATTCACTGGGAGAACAGAGAAATGTCGAACTACCGATTGACCCGCAAGTTGTTGCTGTTTGGCCTGCTGAGTGTCACTGCATTTGCCGCCGAACAAACGAGTATCCAGCCGACGCTTCACATGGTCGCAATGCGCGACGGGACCAAGCTCGCTACCGACGTCTATCTTCCACCCGAGGGCGAGCCGCCCTGCCCGGTGGTCCTGATGCGCACTCCCTACGGCCGCGCCGGCGGCCGCGGTGAAGCGCAGAAATTCTGCAAACAAGGCTACGCGTTCGTCGCTCAGGACATACGCGGCCGCGGCCAATCCGAAGGGCATCACGCCATCATCTTTCGAAACGGTGGATGGGCCAAGCGCCGGGACGGCCACGACACTCTTGGCTGGATCGCATCTCAGGACTGGTGCAACGGCAAAATCGCAACGATCGGCGGTTCGGCCGTGGGCATCACCCAGAACATGCTCGCGCCCGGTGCACCGGACGTATTGAAAGGCCAGGCTGTGGTAGTAGCCTTCTCCGACATGTACAGCCAGGCCGCGTATCAAGGTGGAGTCTGGCGCAAGTCGCTGCTCGAAGGCTGGCTCAACGGTACCGGTATGTCCGAAGTTAATCTCAAGAGCTTCCGTGAGCACCCCTACTACGACGAGTTCTGGGCGGATATGAATCCCGAAGTGCAGGCCCATCGCGTGAACGCGCCCGGCGTGTTCATCGGCGGCTGGTACGACATTTTCTTACAGGGAACGATTAACTCGTTTGTCACCATCCACAATCACGGCGGGCCGAACGCCAGGGGTCGGTGCCGACTGATCATCGCCCCGATCGCTCACGGAGTTTTCGATGAATTGAAGTATCCGCCTAACTCGAAGATGCCCCCGGCTGCCGAGGCGTCGCGACTGTTTGACTATTGGCTCAAAGGAAAGAGCAACGGCGCGGAGGAAGAAAAGGCCGTACACTATTATGTCATGGGCGATCCAACCGACAAGAACGCCGCCGGCAACTTCTGGCGCCAGGCCGACAATTGGCCTGTACCGGCCGAGCCGACAGCGTTTTATTTCCATCCGGACAGGAAGCTCGTCCGCGGCAGGCCGCCCGGCGGCTCTGAGGCCCTTTCGTACCGTTACGACCCAAACGACCCAGTGCCAACGGTCGGCGGCCAGAACCTTCTGCTGGCAAAGGGGCCGATGGACCAACGCAAGATCGAATCGCGTCCGGATGTCTTGCTGTTCACAACCGACATGCTCACCGAGCCCCTCGAGGTGACAGGACGCATCTACGCAAAGCTCTACATTTCGTCCGATTGCGTCGATACGGATTTTACGGTTAAGCTGACCGATGTGTATCCCGACGGAAGATCGATGCTGGTAACCGACGGCATTCTCC